>NZ_VULP01000041.1:0-20435 GCF_009697165.1 Anaerobutyricum soehngenii
GCACGGTATCAAATAATCCCCTTGCCTTTCGTATTTGCCGCCCAGTTCCTCAAATAATGATTTTGCCATTGTCTGTTACCTCCACATTCTTTTTTATTTTGAATGTCCGCAAAATCCGTCCTACATCTATGGGATTACTTGGAAGATTCCAGTGCATAATCACACGACAATAATTATGAAAATCCAATCCTTCCTGTCCGATTGATGTTGTGGCGAGCACAAATGGACGCATTGGTGAGTTAAAGGCATTTCTGATATTTTCTTTACGCATGACTACCTTGGAATTATCTCCTGCATCCTTTGTAAATCCAACTGCATAACTCGACCTTATTCGACATCCATCACTCTTCCTGTCAGCTCCGTTAATACGTTTTTTGAAATCAGGATAAGTATCAGCGATATAGGTGGCTGTATGTATCTTCAATGAATCCATCATCATGTCATGCACAATCTGATACTGATTTCCATCCGACTGAAAACCTGCTGTTTCTTTCAGCATATGGATATATTCATCAATCATTGCCTGAAAACAGCCATCTTTACAGTATTTAAGTACATTCTGCCAATGGGAATTATCATCCCTGCATCTGCCATAAGCAAGATCAATGATAGCTGTTGACTCCGGCAAATTGAAATTATTGACAAATACCTTTGCAAGCGATGTTGCTCTGGCTGTGCTTCTTCCATTAGAACGATAAATGCATATTGCTGGCGAACCCAGTACCATATTTACCAATGTTTCCAGAAGATCCTCCGGCTTTCTTCCAAGATGAATCTCCTCCGGGGCATCCAAATAACTTCTTAGCTTATCAATATGAGCAATAAAGCCCTTATTTCTCTTATCCTTTGAACTGCTTCTGACCTCAGATGTTGTATCCTCTTCGTCTGTATTCATTTCCCACACAATATCCTCTATCCAATGCTTTGCATAGATGACTCCATCCATGAGCATCGGTGCAAGATAATACCACCTGGCATCTTCCTTATTGTTACCCGAATCACCATACTTTTCTTCGATTATCGCAAGCTTCTCTTTCAGTTTCAGCCGTACAGATTTCTCTATTACTTCTAATGATTCATGATTATTCAATGACTCAATCGGTAAATACATATCAGAAAGTGTCTTTGAAGGATAAAGCAGTGCAAACAGGCTCATGCCTCTTACTTCTCCATTTGAAACATTAAACCTGAGCCTTGCCACCGGGTATCGTCTCGAACCATCCGCAAAATACCCCGTATTCTTCTTATCCTGATTCTTTATCTGATGTACCAGTTTTCCAACTGTAAGTCTTTCCGCCTCATAGGAAACAAGCGCACCTATCATTCGTGGAACCATCTCCCATGCAGAAAATACAAGTATTTTTGAAAAGCCTTTGCTGTTTTTATATGCTCCCTGCATCTCATAATATGGCAGTGATGGAGGAATCCACAGATATTTTTCTGCACCGCCGGTAAATGCTTTTTCTTTCAGTGCCTCAAGCATTTTATGGGATCCCAGCTGTGCTGATTGCAGAGTGTAAAAGCCGGATTGATAAGGGACTGATGACGGATGTTCTTGATGAATTTGATCATGTACTTGGCAGGAGCGTGGATACTTATTCAGATGAAGTGGATGAGACACAGGCAAATCAGATGATTGAGGCAGCAATCGACCAGTATTATATTCAGCAGGATAAAAATGGAATGCTGTTATTTATGGAAGTTATGGTAACAAGAATGCAGCAGGCAGGAGAAGTTATTGTTCCATATATCACGGAAAATCCTTTTATGTCGGAAGAACAGATAAGTAAAGTAAAGGCTGGTGACACGATTTCGCTTGACCATGATGTAAGACTTAAAATAGAGACTGTAAAAGATGCTGATGAAAAAGAATGGATTGGAGTATTTACATCTTCTGAAGAGATGCATAAGGGTTCTGCTGGAAATGTGCAGATGAATCAGTCTATTGAATCAATACTTCGTCTGGCACTTAATTGGGAACAGGTGAATGGAATTGTGATTAATCCGTTTGGTAAGTATATTCAGATGACAAAGAAGATGATAGAGCTTTTAATCAATGGGTATGAATATAATGAGAATGAAAGGAAGAGCAAAGATGATGAGAACAATTAAAGTTACAGGAAAAGGGAAAATAGCAGTAAAGCCGGATAAAATCCGGTTATATGTCAACAAGGAAGAACTTTGCAAAGAATATGAAGATACTCTCCGAAGGTCAACAGAAGATACAGAGCTTCTCAAGGATTTGTTTGAGAAACTTGGTTTTCAGAGAAAAGACCTTAAAACAGTATATTTTAATGTCGATACAGAATATGAAAGCTATCAGGACAGAGATAAGAGCTGGAAGCGAAGATTTAAAGGTTATAAGTATAATCACCATATGAAAATAGAGTTTGCAGCTGATAATAAAAGATTAGGGCAAGTCCTTTACGCTTTGGCTCATAGCTCATTAAGGCCAGAGTTTTCTATTGAGTATACAGTGGCAGATGTAGAAAAATGTAAAAATGAGCTGTTACATAAAGCAATCGAGGATTCCATTCAAAAGGCACAGGTGCTTACAACAGCAGCAAATGTGAAATTGGGTGAAATACAGGCAATTGATTATTCTTGGGGAGAGATAGATTTTGTAACAAAGCCATTGAATGAAATGAGATTAATGGAGTGTACGGAATGTGAAATGAGTGCACCGGGAGCATATGATATAGATATTGAGGCAGACGATATTAATGTTACTGATACGGCAACTGTAATATGGGAAATTGCATAAAGAGGAAGATATAAATAGATTAGACGAAAAGCAAGAGGCACCGTTAAAGTAGGTACCTCCTTCTTTTTAGAGAGTTAGCTCTTTTTCTGATATGGGAATTTGCATCTCCGGAGCATTAAGTAGTGCTGTGAAATTCTGTCTAATGATATTCAGTGTCTTCTGCTTTTTCTGCAATTCTTGTTTTTCCCGGACAGTAGCAGCTTGTTCAGATTCAAGATTTTCTATCCTATTCTGGATTTTATTAGAGCTTGGGATTTTGGTAACACCGAGATCCTGAAGCTCTTTTTTTAGTGAATCGTGCAGTTGGTATTCTGCTTGATGTTTGGTTCGGTATGCTTTTGGATTTTTAGCAGATTTGCAATCTTCAATCACTTTTCGGCAGAGACGGTAAGAATCACAGTGTTTTTGAATGATTTTCTGTGTGCTCAGCTCACTGTTGATTTGCGTTATTCTTTGATCAGCCGCTTTAACAGAAGCATCAACATCAGAAACATGCTGTTGGAAATCTTCATAATTCAGCAGGTTATTTTCGGAAAGATAGTTGAAGGTGCGTGCCGCTTCTTTCAGGTTATTTAGTTTTGCCCATCGTTCAAATCCTTCTCGATTGCCGGTCGTAACATAAGTGGAGATATTGATATACAGGCGAGCTTCTCTGGACAGATGCCTTGGAGCTTTTATTTTGTTACGGTTTTTTGCCAAACGGATGCGGACATTTTCTTCTGAATAATAGCTTCCGAGAGATTTCATATAAGTGAAGTTTTTCTGTTCCGGTGCACGGAAGGATAGATGTTTTCCCTGTCGAATTTCATATCCTGCTAACTGCATCTTTTGCAGAAATTCCTCATAGTTGATGGAAGTCCAGATTGCCTTATCAACTGCAACACGCAGTTTGGCTTTCCAACTGGTGCCACGATGATATTCCATGTTCTCTTTATAGCTTTTACCTTTTTCTCCGGTTGGCATACTGGTGGAAAGTCCATTTTCATGGCAAATGCGATTACTGATCCGGCAGATTTTATGGTAGCTCCGCTTATTGGAAACATATTTGTGATGATCAACAAAACTTGCTGCGTTGAAGATGATATGGTTATGAATGTGATTTTTATCAACATGGGTACTGATCACGTATTCATATTTTCCTTTCAGTACTTCGTCTGCAAATTGTTGCCCTAAGCGATGGGCAGTTTCGGCATCAACTTCTCCAGGTTTAAATGACTGGATCAGATGAAATGCCAGGTTATCACCTTTGTCCATTCCATTCTTTTTTGCCATTTCTCTAGTCATGGAAAATTCAAGATCTGCAGTTTCTGGGGAACAGCCAAAACTGGAAACTAACAGTTTTTCATCTGTCTTATCTGGATTTGTGATATAGTCCAGAGCTTTCTTGTCTGTTACTTTAATGGGGAAGATCTTAAGATACGCCATAATTCTTTCACCATCTCTTTCAATTCTTTCATTTCTTCCGGATATAGATCTCCGGTGGTATTTACCTTTTTTGCAATCTGGTTGATATTTACGCCAATCTTGTGCATTTCCTCATACTGTTTCTTCAGTGGAGTTGTATCGGTGTTGACGATGTAACCGTCGATTGCCATCTTACGAAGATAAGCTCCCATGTTCTTGGTTTTTGATTCTATCATCTTCCTGCGGATTAGCTTTCGTTCTTCTTCTGTGACATAAAAATGAATTTCTTTGTTTCTTTTTCTTTCAGCCATTAGCAGTTTCTCCTTTCTGAGAGGGCAGTAGTATCGTTGCTTTCAGCGTTTTTCAATTCAGGGCAGGGCACCCTAAATTGGGATTTTCCGGAAGTGTATCCTCACTTCCTATCCTTGCTATTTACCGGTGGCAAAGCCGCCGGAAGAGAGTCCTTAAAAAAGATCCCTCTATAAATAAGGTACTGAGAGAAGAAAAAGAGGACATCGAAGCTCAGAAGTATGACGCAAGCATGATTCTGTGGTATAGTAAAATCTGAATGAAAAAGAAGAAAAGAGGTCAAACCGATGTCACGGAAAAACCATAAGATGATAGATGGGAGATTACTGCAAACGAATAAGAAGTATTCCCAGTTAAAAATGAAGCAGAAAGAAAAGATTGCGGAATGGATGTTTCAGGCAACCAGAGATTATTATATGAAAAAATGTACTTTTCCGAGTGACAAACATCTGGAAGAAGTGGTGGATTCTGTTTATGAAAAAATTGAAGATGCAGAAATCTGGATTCCGTATGGAGAGGTCTTCAAGCATTATAAATCCAAACGATCGGATATCAACAAACGTGTCAGAAAATCTCTGAATGAAAAAGAAGAGAGTCAGATTGAGAAGGTCTGTTTTATGAATATGTGTATGATTCAGGATCATAAAGGGAATGTACTGGCTCTGGATAAAGTAAATGATAGCTATACCGGTACAACTTTTCCAGGCGGTCACGTAGAAGCAAATGAGATTTTTCAGAAATCTATGATTCGGGAAGTCTGGGAAGAAACAGGACTTACGGTTGAAGCACCGAAGCTTGGAGGATTATATCATTGGCATAAGAGCGGAGTGCACTATGTTATTACCTTGTATAAAGCGGATAAGTTTACCGGAGAATTGAAAAGTTCTGAGGAAGGAAGAGTTTATTGGATTCCGCTGGAAGAGTTAAAAACAAAAGAACTTGCTACAGGTATGGAACACGTTTTGCGGATTCTGGAATCAGAGAAGGTGGACGAGTGCTATATGCATCTGGAAGCAGATGGATATGTGGGAGACTTGTATTAAAGAATTACATGAGAAATGGCTGCCTGCTCATTGGAGAAAAGACAGCCATTCTTTATAAGATACATCATTCATCTATTCTGTTTTTTGCGGTTCGTTTTTGGAAGTGAAATTAATATATTTGGCACGTTGTAAAATTGAAATAACTGCATCAATGCTTTCAGGATTGGAGAAGCTCATGATAAAAGGTTCTTCTTTAAATTCCATGGGTTCGAACCCAGGATTCTGATCTGGATTCTTGAGTATATGGATGGGACGTGCACTCTGATTATAAAATGCCAGTTGTGCGGAATCTGTAGTGTTACCGATGACACCAATGCCTACATCCCCTTTTCCAAAGTCTATTCTATGTTTATTTAAGTTGATCATTTTCAAAAATCTCCTTTTTCAAAAATAGCATATTTAGTAATTTTCTATTATTCCCGAAGTAGGGATATCTTTTAAAAAGTCACTGTTGGAAGTAATCGGAGAATCTACAATCTGAACGCCGCTTCGTTTCATCATTCGGAATTTGAAATCAAGAAGTTCCGGTGGAACTTTCAGTTCTGCGGCAGCCTGGAAAAAGGACATATCAGCGTTAAGCATCTCCAGGACATCTTCATCTTCCAGAAGATAATCAGCGGCAAAGCAATTCGCTTCATATTCACATTGTGACACTCCATCGAATAATTCAAAATCATGAAAACACTTGATCTGAAGGGGTTTCTGATGAAGGAGTGCGTGACCGATCTCGTGGATCAGGATAATCTGCTGTATGATTTCCGGTAGGTCGCAGTTAATGACGATGCAGGTCTTTCGACATTCCCGCATACAGAAGCCTTTGCAACAGTTTGGATCAGTTCCAAGCGGAAGCTTTTTAACAATAATATGCATAGCGGCTGCAAGGCGGTACGGATCACTTTCCTGATATTTTGCTTTTACTTTATTAACAGTGTCTCTTATACATTTTGAACTCATAAAAACACCTCGATATTTCATAAGATAGTTTGCTGCAAGTATAGAGTAGCAAAAGTGCTGTACGAAAATACGGACACCTATGAATCACTTTCCATTTCAGTGTTTTTCTTTTTCCGTCCAAATGTCTTTTTGGCTTCCATCTTACAGGAAAGATATGCTTTGGTTACAGCCTGATAGAAAGCATCTTTTGCTTCTTCGTCGAGTTCGCCACCAGCAAAAAGAGCACGGTTGGCTTCGAGAATCTCATTGATGTCCCTGGCTCCTTTTTCACCAAGCTGTCCATTGACTTCATCAATATAATCCATTTTTTCAATTCCGTAAGAAGGATCTGTGATCTCATCATGTTTCAAATAATCGTAAGAGACATTCAATGCATGAGCGAGCTTTCTCATAGTAGAGATTCGTGCGATGGTGCCGGAACTTTCATAAGCTGCGATCGCACGCTGGGATACGCCGACCAGTTCTGCAAGTTCTTTTTGTGTCAGATGATTTTGTTCTCGTTGATATTTAATCTTGTCTGAAAAATTCATAGTGGGATCCTTTCCAAGTTTTTGAAATCGTAACTTCATCAACTTTATAAAAACTATTGACAGAGTTCATTATCACGTATAAAATACAAACAAATGTTCGTGAAGTTAGTAGAAATTATAATCTATAAACTTCACAAAGTCAATATGAAGCAAAGAACTTTTATTATGATTTTTAAGACTGGTAGGTGAATGTTATGAGCAGGACAATTCTTCATTCAGATATGAATTGCTTTTACGCAAGTGTTGAGATGCTGCATCATCCAGAACTTGCCGGGAAGCCGATGGCAGTCGGTGGTGATCCGGAAGCAAGACATGGAATTGTGCTGACTGCAAACTATATTGCGAAGCGAGCCGGAGTAAAAACAGGCATGGCATTGTGGCAGGCAAGACAGGTTTGCCCAGAAATAATCTTTGTACCGCCTCGCATGGATCTTTATTTGAGGTTTTCCAGAATGGCACAGGAGATTTACAGTGAATACACAGATCAGAGAGAACCATTTGGGATTGATGAAAGCTGGCTGGATGTGACCGCCAGTACTTCTATCAAGGGAGACGGAATGAAGATTGCAAAAGAGATCAGCAGTCGGATTAAATATGAACTGGGGGTTACCGTAAGTATTGGTGTTTCCTGGAATAAGATATTTGCAAAGCTCGGTTCTGATTATAAAAAGCCGGATGCCATTACAGAGTTTTCCAAAGACAATTACAAGGATATTGCATGGAAACTTCCAGTAGGTGATTTACTCATGGTCGGAAGAAGCACTGAACGGACGATGAAGAAACTTGGCATTTGTACAATCGGAGATCTGGCAGGAGCAGAACCTTCTATATTAGAAACATATCTTGGAAAGATGGGATTGGTACTTCATACCTTTGCAAATGGATGGGATGAAACTCCAGTTTTGGTAGAAGGATATAAAGTACCGATCAAGTCTATCGGGAACAGTACAACAACGCCAAGAGATCTTGTTAGTGAATTGGACGTGAAGATTATTTTGATGGCTCTTTCAGAAAGTGTAGGAGCCAGGCTTCGTGAAAATGGTTTTCAATGCAGGACAGTAGAAATCTCGATTCGGGATAATGGATTGTATCATTTCACGAGACAGTGCAAGTTGGACAGGGCAAGTAATCTTACAGAAGAAATTGCCAGAACTGCATTTGAGTTATTCCAGAAAAACTATAATTGGGAACATCCAATTCGTAGTCTTGGTGTTCGAGGATGTGATCTGGTATCAGAAGAGATGCCGTATCAGCTTGATTTATTTATGGATGAAACGAAGAGAGAAAAAATCAAAAAGATGGACCAGGTGGTAGATGAGATCCGTGGAAGGTTTGGCTATCAGAGTATTCAGAGAGCATTTATGTATCAGGATAAGATACTGGCACAGCTGAATGCTAAGGAACATACGGTTCATCCACAGGCATATTTTCATGGATAGGAGAGAGCAGGTGTTTTGTAATGACAGCTAAAGTGTATGTAGATGTCCTGGCAGTATTCAGCCGGGAAGGAGAATTGATCCCTACAGCGTTTGTCTGGGAAGATGGACGTAAGTATGCGATTGATAAGGTTTCAAAACCGGAGCGTTGTGCCAGCCGAAAAGCTGGCGGAACCGGATATCGTTATACCTGTCAGGTGGGTGGAAAAATCTGTCATCTGACTTATGAAGAAAATTATAAATGGTTTATGGAACGTAAATAACGGCGTCCTAAAAGGGAGCCCTGAATCAGGGCCCCCTTTGGAGAGATAGATATTCGATGAGAACATCAGCAGTCGGGGATACATCCTTTCCCGTGAGAACCGATTGCTTTCAATAGATCATACAGTTGCCGATCAGCCAGAAATAGAAGCTATCCCACAGCGGATATTTCTGCGGAATCTGCATGAAGAGATGTTAGGACAGTGACAGACTGTGAATGGAACAAACAATACAATGATTGGTCTGGCTGCGGAAGCGGTCGGGAAGGAGGACAATTATGCAGAGAATACAGGATATGTTTATCAATATGGAAGAAGTGGCAGAGGATGCTTATAAGAATACGGAATTATTGCTGAGTCAGTATACTAAAGTAATGTTCCGTATTGAGAAGAACCTTGTGGATATAGATTATGAAATGTATGCAGAGGAAGGGAAGCATCTGAAGGAAATGTTATATGATCTGGTAGATTTCGATGCGACTGCAGAGAAACGCAGAATCCAGGAAAAGCTTCTGAATAATGATATGAATCTCTGTTTGCTGGAAATCATGAGAGATTCCCTGATAGCTTTGAGGGATTATCCAAAAAATGGACAGCTGTATTATCGGCTTTTGAAATATAGATATTTTGAAGCAGGAAATACCAATGAAGATGTGATGCTGATGCTGGATGATATGCCAAGCACTACTTATTATCGAAACCGTAAGAAAGCAATCCGTTTGTATGCAACAATGCTCTGGGCATTTACACGTCCGGAAAAGATACAGAATAAGATGGAGGAAATAAACTGGAAGAAAAGTGGAAGTAAAGTGGCAGTGAACTGACAGTAAACTGGCATGTGAATGGTATTACAATGAAAATACGTGCATGTTAGAATTGATATGCTGAGAGAAATAGACCTTCGCAGACGTAATGTTTGCGGAGGTTTTTCTTTTCTCAAATTTTAAGGCGTCAGGCTGTGCCCGGAAGGGCATGGCCTTTTTTTATACCCAAAAACAGGTTGCAGATTTGAAAAAGCTTCCTTTTTAACAGGTAGATGCCGGAAAGGAAGAGCATATCAAGATGCAGGGAAGAGGCAGGCATTATGCCAGATATCCATGATTTTCGATTTGTCACAAATCAAATCAACAAAAACGACAAATCGGAGAAACAATCATGGAAGAAAGAAAATACACATTTTACGACAGATATCAGAAGGTGAAATACGCTAATATTACAGCAGAAGAGCTGGAAGTTCTTAATATTTTTTATAATAAGGAACATTATATGTTTGATCAGCAGCATCAGAGAAATAATACAGTATTATTTTGTGGATTAGAATCAGAAAACGGTTGTGCGACAGACTTTATCGCAGATAGTGGACGTGACATTGCATCGGATATTACAACTGAGATCTTCTTTAAAGAACTCTTCAGCGATCTGACAGAGAAAGAAAAGAAAATCGTGAGCGATTATTTTATCATGGGAAAACAGGTTAAAGAAACAGCAGAGGAACTGGGCATCAGCACACGTCAGGTGAGTAGAGACAAGAACAGTGCTTTGGCAAAAATGTTGAAGAGGATGAAAGCAGCTGGATATGAATCATATGCTGAGGCGGCAGGTGCATTTCTGCAGGAAAGCGATTATATTCCAACACAGATGGAGACACAGAACTCGATTATGAAGAAAAGGACCGGAGAAGTGAGACTGCCATCAGATCATAAGATGAAAAAATAAATTAGTTAAAAATTAATCATGATAATAATGTGATGATATCACAGAAAACAAATGAATTTCAGATTATAATAAAGCCACAAAAGAAAAAACAAGGAGGACTGTAAAATGTCTGCTATTAATATCAATAAAAATAATTTTCAGAATGAAATAATGGATTCCGAGAAAACCGTTCTTTTAGACTTTTGGGCTCCTTGGTGTGCTCCTTGTCGTATGGTGGCTCCTATCATAGAGGAGATAGCAAGTGAACGCCCTGATATCAAAGTTGGAAAGATCAATGTGGATGAGCAGCCAGAACTGGCAAGTAAATTTGGTATTATGAGTATTCCAACTTTGGTGGTTATGAAGAATGGGAAGATTGTAACAAAAGTTTCAGGGGCAAGACCTAAGAAGGCAATCTTAGAGATGCTTTAAGGAGGTGCGTTAATGGGATTTTTTGATTTTTTAAAACAGGCGAATATTAATCAAGGGATAGAGGAATATAAAAAGACTGCTGGTGCAGTTCTGCTGGATGTTCGTACGCCGCAGGAATATCAGGAAGGGCATATACCAGAAAGTAAAAATGTGCCATTGCAACAACTTAACAATGTTGTTTCGGTAGTGAAGAATACAGAAATACCGCTGTTTGTATACTGTTATTCCGGAGCCCGAAGTCGTCAAGCAACTGGGATGTTGCAACGAATGGGATATTCTAAAGTAAATAATATTGGTGGCATTGCTGCTTATTCAGGAAAGGTGGAAAAATAAGATGAAGGTAATAATCGTAGGCGGTGTAGCCGGAGGAGCTACAGCTGCAGCAAGAATACGAAGATTGGATGAACATGCAGAAATTACTGTGTTTGAAAGATCCGGATACATATCCTATGCGAATTGTGGGCTTCCATATTATATCGGAGACGTGATCACAGACCCGGAAGAACTTACACTACAGACACCAGAGAGTTTTTTTAAACGATTCCGTATTAACATGAAAATTCATCATGAAGTTATCTCCATACATCCGGAACGAAAAACGGTTTCAGTGAAAAATTTAGAGAATGGTGAGATATTTGAAGAAAACTATGATAAGCTGATCCTCTCTCCAGGTGCAAAGCCAACACAGCCGAGACTTCCCGGAGTAGGTATGGATAAACTTTTTACACTTCGTACTGTAGAAGACACTTTTCGGATAAAGGAATATATAAATAAGAATCATCCAAAATCGGCTGTATTGGCAGGTGGCGGTTTTATTGGTCTGGAACTGGCAGAAAATTTGAGGGAGCTTGGCATGGATGTTACAATTGTCCAGCGGCCTAAGCAGCTGATGAACCCATTTGACCCGGATATGGCATCCATGATCCATAATGAAATGAGAAAGCATGGGATAAAACTGGTACTGGGCTATACAGTAGAAGGATTTAAAGAAAAGGACAATGGAGTAGAGGTTCTATTAAAAGATAATCCATCCCTTCAGGCTGATATGGTGGTGCTGGCAATCGGAGTTACACCAGACACAGCATTAGCAAAAGAAGCTGGTCTGGAACTTGGCATCAAGGGAAGTATCGTAGTGAATGACAGAATGGAAACTTCTGTACCGGATATTTATGCAGCAGGTGATGCAGTTCAGGTAAAACATTATGTTACGGGTGATGATGCGCTGATCTCTTTGGCCGGACCAGCCAACAAGCAGGGCAGGATCATCGCTGATAATATTTGTGGTGGTGACAGCCGTTACCTGGGCAGTCAGGGAAGCTCCGTTATCAAAGTATTTGATATGACAGCAGCCACTACAGGTATCAATGAAACCAATGCCAAAAAGTCAGGATTAGATGTAGATACAGTAATTCTTTCTCCTATGAGTCATGCCGGTTACTATCCTGGTGGAAAAGTGATGACCATGAAGGTGGTTTTTGAAAAAGAGACTTATCGTTTGCTTGGTGCTCAGATTATTGGATATGAAGGAGTTGATAAACGTATTGATGTGCTGGCAACAGCAATTCATGCAGGGCTGAAGGCAACCCAGCTGAAAGATCTGGATCTTGCATATGCACCGCCGTATTCCTCTGCCAAGGATCCTGTAAATATGGCAGGATTCATGATAGACAATATAGCAAAAGGTACCTTAAAACAATGGCATCTGGAAGATATGGATAAGATTTCTAAAGATAAAAGTGTTGTATTGCTGGATGTGAGAACTGTAGGTGAGTTTAACAGGGGGCATATGGATGGATTCAGAAATATTCCTGTAGATGAACTAAGGGAACGTATCAATGAAATTGAGAAGGGAAAGCCTGTTTACTTGATATGCCAAAGTGGTCTGCGCAGCTACATTGCCAGCCGTATTCTGGAAGGAAACGGTTATGAAACATACAACTTCTCCGGTGGATTCCGCTTCTATGATGCAGTGGTTAATGACCGTGCGTTGATTGAAAGGGCATATGCATGTGGTATGGATTATTAAAAAATAATCACAATAATTTTATAATTTACTTGTAGCGTAAAAAGATCCCCCATTTATTAGAATGACTTTCACAATTCTGATAAATGGAGGATTCTTTAGATGTCATAGAAAAACAGTTTTATGATCTTTGTAGTGTTTCCAGTCTTTTCGAATCAAGGATGGTGATTTTGCCGCGTGAGAGTTTGACGAGACCATCGCCCTGAAAGTATCGAAGCATTCGAGTGATCACTTCCCTGTGGGAACCAAGATGGTTTGCGATAGTTTCGTGAGTGATTTTCAGTTCATTTGTTCCTTCGATAGAGGTCTCTTCTAAAAGAAATGAAGCAACACGCTTATCCAAACTCTTCCACATGATCTGTTCAATCAGCCACATGACATCAGAAAAACGGCTAGCCATTAATTCATTGGTATAGTTTGCGACGGGAGCCGATTCCTTCATGATGTCCTTATAGATTTCAGCAGGGATGATCCAAAGATCAGTATCTTTTTCTGCTTCAATGGTTACTTCAAATTGAATGGACTGCATGATACATGAGGCGGATAAAAGACACATATCCATATCGAACAGGCGGTAAAGTGTAATTTCTCGTCCTTCATCTGAAAGTATGTAAGTTCGAAGCTGCCCGGATTTAACCAGTAATAATCCAGTACAATCCAGGTTTCCGTTGTGAATGATCGTTCCTTTTTTTACATCCCGTGTAATCAAATTGTCTGAAATTACTTTTTTCTGTGCTGTATTTAAGTCATTCCATAGTGGAAAATAATTTTCGAAGCTCATAACAGTTATCTCCTTTACGAACATAGTATACTTACTTTTTTTAGATGCGTCAATTATATAATTGACATATGCCATAAATAAAAATATACTGACTATAGTACATGACTGTTGTGAATATGAGGGAGGGATAAATAATGCAGGGAGATGTCAGTTTTACATTTTTGGACCGAATTGAAGAAGTAGAACTGAATATTGTAGATAGACGATGGCAGTCTGCACTGGCATTGGCATTGACTTTGCCAGATATTTGCGGAGGTATTGCTTTCCCGGAAATTGTTAAACATTATCGAGATGGCCGGGTTATGCTGGATCGGCAAAAGAATCCGACCCGTGATGTGGGAACCCAGTATATTCGCTGGTTTGATGAATATGCAGGGGACTACTTTAAACTATCTCAATCCGATGAAAAGCCATATATTTGCGGAGAACGCTGTTGGCAGCTTCGATGTGAATATCTTCATCAAAATAAAGGATTTTTGAATGATGAAAATAATATACGCTTTCATCTTGGACTAAACTGTGGAATGTCAGTTTGTCAGTTGGAAAGTATGAACATACAGGAGAACGGAAACGATATTCGTATAGACATAGAACAGTTTTGTCTGAGGATGTGCAAGGCAGCAAAGAGTTATTATGATAAAGTTCATTTGGAAAAAGACTTTAGTCTCTATAATACACCAGTTTTGGATTTTATTCAGGTAACACAAAAAAAGAAAGCTGCTTCTATTATTGCACTGGTCTGTGGCAGTGAACGTTATGCAAAAGGATTAAAAGAAACATTGCAATTTATTTCAGATCAGATCATGCTGTTTTACACACCGGAAAGTGCTAAAACAAGATTAGGCAGACATAAGCCGGATCTTTGGATTGTTACCGAAGATATGACGAGCCAACCGAATCAGCCATGGCGTGCGGACAGGACAACACCTGTAATTTTAATCACAGGCAATCCTGATGCTGTTGAAATTAAAAAGAATTCAGGAAAACTAACTGTTCTTTCTATGCCATTATCAATAGTTGATTTGCGGAAAACCGTCGAAATATATGTGTCGTGAGGAGAAGTTTATGCTGTACATAATACTATTATTTGTATTTGTAGTTGTATATTTGATGATGCTTATGCGGAGACAGAAAGAAAAGATGAGCGAAATTAAAATACAAATAGATCAACTGCAAGCACAACATGATCGATTGCAGAAAGAAAGGGATCAGTTACAAGAACGGATGAATCATCTGGAAGAGCAACGAGAACACTTGCAAATGCAAACAGACCAGGCATTTCGGAGTGCTGATGAAATCGAGAAAATTTACGATGAGATATGGAATCATGCTAATACCATTCACCTTTACTCTTCGTTAGCTGAAGAAGAAAGCAAATCTATAACAATGAAAGAAAAACAAAAAGAAATTATTCGAACAACTGAGGAAATTCTAAACATCATATATAAATATAAAGGTAATGTATAATAAAAATATGTCATTGTAATGATTAGCGTTCAAGGTAAATTCTTATGTAATAATATCACAGAAGGATTTACCTTTTTCAGGTACAATAGAGATACAAAATTTGAAAGGGGAACAAAGCATTGGCAAAAAGAATGGCAAGTGTCGATAAAAAAAGATGTGTTGCCTGCGGAGTATGTGAAAATACTTGTCCGCTGGCAGCTGTCAAAGTTTACCATGGATGTTATGCTGTGGTAGAAGAAACAGTGTGTGTAGGATGTGGAAAATGTGCAAAGTCCTGTCCGGCAGGTTGTATTGAAATGAAAGAGAGGACAGCGATGTGAAGAAAAAGAAACATTGGTATGATTATTTATGGATATGGGCGATCCTTTATTTTGCTCTCGGTTTTTTTAATATTTTGTTTGCTTGGTTTGGGATGATTGATTTCCTGTTGCCGTTAGGAATAGCGATATTCGGTGAAAATAAATTTTTCTGTAATCATTTGTGTGGACGTGGCCAGCTTTTTAGTAAGCTCGGTGGGGATTTAAAATGCTCAAGAAATAAACCAACCCCGCGATGGATGAGTTCAAAATGGTTCCGATACGGCTTTTTGATATTTTTCCTTACAATGTTTGGGAATATGGTGTTTCAGACATATTTAGTTGGTGCCGGATCATCATCCTTGCGTGAAGCCATCAAATTATTCTGGACCTTCCGTGTTCCGTGGGGATGGACATACACTGCCGGAACAGTAGCTGATTGGGTGGCACAGTTTAGTTTTGGATTTTATAGTTTGATGCTTACATCTTTGTTGTTAGGGTTGATCGTAATGGTGTTATATAAGCCACGAACCTGGTGTACATTTTGTCCAATGGGAACAATGACGCAGGGTATCTGTAAATTAAAAAATAATGAAAAGAAGTAATACTATAAGGTGATTCATAAAAGGCATATGTCAAAAACATTATTGACATATGCCTTTTATAGGGCTATTATATAAGAAAAGCGAGAAAGGAGCAGTTTATGCCGAGACCAGTAAAATGCAGAAAAGTCTGTCATTTCCCCAATGTTTTAGAATTTCTTCCGGCAGATGATACTGAGAAAAAAACACCCATTGTTCTAACGGTAGATGAGTACGAGACAATCCGTCTTTTGGACAAGAAAGGTTACAGTCAGGAGCAGTGTGCAGCATCTATGCAAGTCGCAAGAACAACGGTCCAGCGAATTTACGAGATCGCCAGGAAAAAGATCGCAGATGCACTTATCGACGGGCATCCACTCAAAATTGAGGGCGGAGATTTCAGAATCTGTGACGGTCAGAGCGGCAACTGCAGCTTTGGAGGATGTTACAAACAGGAAATTTACAAAAAATATGCAGCAGAAAAAGGAGAAGGTATCATGAGAATAGCAGTAACATATGAAAATGGACAGATTTTCCAGCACTTTGGACACACAGAGACATTTAAGATTTACGATGTAGAGGAAGGAAAAGTAGTACATTCAGAAGTAGTAGATACGAATGGAAGTGGACATGGCGCATTGGCAGGAGTTCTTAATGCATTGAATGCAGACGTTTTGATTTGTGGCGGAATTGGAGGCGGCGCACAGACAGCGTTAGCGGCAGCAGGCATCAAGCTTTTCGGAGGAGTTTCCGGAGATGCGGATGAAGCAGTAGAAGCTTTTATCAATGAAACACTTGAGTATAATCCGGATGTGAAATGTTCTCATCACGAGCACAACAACGGGGAAGGACATACATGTGGCGAGCATGGATGTGGAAGCCACAGTTGTCATTAAGAAGTGAGATTGCCATCGGATCATAAGATGAAAAAATAAAAGGTATTGATCTATAAAGAGGGAAGGGAACCCGCATCATCAAATTTGCTTGTGATGTCGGGTTCTCTTTTTATTTGCATAATGATATACTTTTATTGTGGTTAGAAAAATAAAGCATGTACAAAACTCATAGGAGAAAGATGTATACTTATGACAACATTTGGTGATAAAATTAGGAAGTTGCGAAAAGAGAAAAAAATGACTCAACAAAAGCTGGGTGATATGGTGGGCGTTTCTCATAGAACAATTCGATCTTGGGAAGTTGAAGGACGATATCCGAAGCAGAGTAGTTTATATCAAAAACTGGCAGATGCATTTCAGTGTCAGGTTTCTTATCTTATGAATGATAATGAAACCGTGTGCTTGGGTAATGATGAGCCAAGTGAATATGCTGGTGCTAAACAGGCAAGGCAGATTCTTGAACAGGTAGCTGCTTTATTTGCCAGTGGAACTATGACCAATGAGGACAAAACTATTTTCATGGATGAGATGACGAGACTTTATCTGGCATCAAAAAAGAACAGAAGAAAATGGTAAGAAGAAATGAACTGTTTTGTTTTCTTGCTTGATAGAAAAGAAGAATAGAACGTATAATAGTGTTAATGATCCAGAGAAGATTGCTCTGGAAATAGAATTATTCGTACCAGTGGTGCGAGTATAGAGTAGGAGTGAAAGAATGGTAGAAGATACTATGTTTTCCGGGGAATCGAAAAATATTGAGCACAAGGTATCCTTACCTGATAAAAGTGAAAAGTACATGAAGACAATCGTAGCTTTTGCCAATACACAAGGTGGCAAGCTGATTGTTGGAGTAGATGATAAAACACACCAGATTGTTGGTGTGGAAAATGATGTGTTGTTTCAGCTGATGGATGGAATTGCCAATGCAGTTTCTGATTCCTGTGTGCCGCAGATCATTCCTGATATTGAGCCGCAGACGGTAAATGGGAAAACAGTTATTGTTGTATCAGTAGAAGCAGGAAAGAATAGACCATATTATCTGAAATCAAAGGGAAAAGATAATGGCACTTATATCCGTGTAGCAGGTACATCAAGACAGGCATTTCCAGAGAAGATAAAAGAGCTGGAAATGGAAGGTGCCAGAATCTCATGGGATGAGCTTACTTGTGTGGGTTATCCTGTTTCAGAGGAAGCAACAGAGAAACTTTGTCTGGATATCGAAAAGTTCCGGAAGAAAGCAGGAATGTCAGAACATTCTGTAAAGAAAGAGCAGCTGATAAACTGGAAAATCTTAAAGCAGAGTGAGGGACAGCTTCTGGCAACGAATGCCTATGCATTGCTGACATCAGATTATTTCTCATTTTCTAAAACACAATGTGCGGTATTCAAGGGAACAGATCGTGCAGTGTTTCTGGATAAGAGAGAATTTACAGGACCGATTTACACACAAATCGAAGAAGCAGTAGATTTTGTATTGAGAAATATTCGGCTTGGAGCAACGATTGATGGATTGGTGCGAAAAGAGAAATATGAGCTACCGCCGGAAGCAATTAGGGAAATGATTATTAATGCCCATTGTCACCGTAACCTGTTAGACGAATCCTGTATTCAGGTCGCAGTTTATGATGACAGACTGGAGGTGACTTCTCCGGGTGGATTATATAACGGATTGACTTATGAGGAAGTCATGAATGGTCATTCGAAGATCCGGAATAAAGGCATTGCCAATATATTCAGTCAGATGGGACTTGTAGAGGCATGGGGAAGCGGAATAAAAAGAATCCTTAATGCAGCAGAAGAGTATGGACTTTTGAAGCCGAGATTTCAGGAATTCGATAATATGTTTCGGGTAGAGCTGTTCCGTAATTCATTTCCGATGACAAATGAAAAAGAAAACATCAGAGAAACATCGGAGAAGCATCGGAGAAGCATCGGAGAAGCATCGGAGGTAGTGTGGAGAACAGACCTCAACGATACACAGCAAAAGATTATAAAGTTACTTTCAGAAGATCATCAATTATCAGCAGTTAAGTTAGCTGAAAAAATTGGGGTTGCCAGTCGAAATATTGAGAACAATATTAAGAAGTTAAAAGAGTATGGTATTCTTATAAGACATGGATCTCCAAAGAATGGTTACTGGGAGATTGTAGATAAAGATCTACAGGAGTGAGAAGTAAATTAGTCCAAGACTAGTCCAAGATATCTCAAGATTAGTCCAAGGGAATATATATATAAATAACAAAAACAGATTGACATTTTGTAGTAATCAGTAGTAAACTGTACTTGTGGAAGGGAAGTGATATGTTTGGCTAGAAAAACACCAAAAGATGGCAAAGAAGAAAACATACGAGTACGGGTGACTCCAGAACAAAAACAGAGACTTGTTGAGTATGCAGAAAGACACTATCAGAGCATGAGTGGTGTTGTATGTCAGGCATTGGATCTCCTGTACGCAAGAGAAGAACAACAAAATAACAAAGAGTAGAATGGAGTTATTTTGGAGTTTATTTCTTCATAAGCTGTGCGAAAAGTACAAAATCAGAACACATGTTCGAAGCGTAAGTCTCTAATAACAGCCTTTGCGTGTCATGAAATGCTGTCCGCAAAGGAGTTTGAATAACAAAAGCAACTCAAAGAATGCTGTATTTATGCGGTTTCTGAGGCTTTTCAAAAACGATTTGACAACAAAATGATAACACTGTGATAATTTGCATTATTGATAAATAGTGCAAGTGGTTAACAGGTGTGGTTTCAGATAAGACAATAAAAGGTCTTGTCGAGCTAATGAAAAATTAGCTTGGCAAGGCCTTTTTCTTTGCCTGAAAGAAGCCGGTTGAAACGATTCGAAGAGCATTATTTCTTCTTATTTTCAGATTGATCGATTTTTTTGCCCTCAGCAATAAGCATGTCGCTGAGTTCCTGAGGGATGACTTTTGCGAAATGAGTATGTGTTGTCTGACCAACAACTGGATAGTGATAGCGCCACTGGTCATATTCATCCTGGGTGATCTGCTTAGACTCCAGAGCCTCTGCTTTATCCATCCAGTCCATCATCATGTCGTAGAGCTGGCTGCTGTCAGGAAAATGCTTTAAATCGAGATAAAGACGAGGCTGTCCGTCCTCCGCTTTCTCTATTTTAAGACCATAGCGGTCTTCAAGGGTAAAAAGAGTGTGCATAAGACCAACATAGGAATCAATATCCGGAACTTTCAGTGCTTCCGGATTTACATCAAATATATCTGCAAGTGCCTTGATCAGGTTGTCCTTTGGAACACGGGTTTCTTTTTCATATTGAGCCATACGGACATCGGCGGATTTTTCATCAAAGCCAATTTGTCCTCCTACATATTTTTGAGTCATTCCGCGTTTGGTGCGGAAGAAATGGATTCGTTCTCCTATTGCCATGGTAATTTCTCCTTTCGCTGTAAGAAAAATAATAGGCGTTTGCGAAACGCCACAAGTCGCATAAATACGTCATTTTTTTGTTGTTAAAAATAAAAATCTCCTCACGGTTTGTGATATAATGGAGTTGACTAGAAACCATAAATCACGCCCCGAAAGGAG
>NZ_VULP01000042.1:0-19466 GCF_009697165.1 Anaerobutyricum soehngenii
TGACTATATGTCTCCAAATGATTATGAAGAACTGTATCGTAGAATCCAGAAAGACGAATTGCTGATGGCAAGTTAAGATGAGGAAAACCTCATTTTAACTTGTACTAAATCTTGACATAGGACCAATACCCCTGTTTTCTTTCATACTAAATAATTCTAAAGATTTTTAAATATTTAAATAAAAACGCAGAATACCTAATATTAAAATATGAACCGGATAAAAAAGGTAATTGATCCACTTATTTTGCTTTCCTCTTTCACCGTTATATGTTACTGTCATAGCAAATCCCAAGCAAGAATATAACTCTTTAATAATCGAAAGATATCCCAATCCCGCTCCAAGTATTGGTTTATCATAAAAAATATAAAAAATGTATGCAACAATAATCGCATGATAATCATAATCCAGACTGAGCGCCATCGCTACTGCACACGAAATCCCTACAATAACGATTGATATACAATACCACAAAACTTTATTGCCAATCTTTTCTTTTACAGCATCAATAATCCAAATTGTAGTAAGACATAACGCTAAAGTAAACATGATGTTATTCCAATATGGATCAAAGAATACTTTTGATGTAAACATGTCAAACGGAACTTCAGATACCACACCAAATAGCAAGAGCGTTATAAGATACTTCTTCCTGTTACTGGTCTTAAAAAATCCTTCTACGATAAAAAACACAAAAATAGGAAATGCAATCCTGCCTAGAATTGAAAAAAGATTAGATAAATGCAATAAAAATCCCTTTCCATTCAGAAAAGGAGTTATCAAAGCATTATTTACATGATCAATCAACATGGATATAAATGCTATATATTTTAACTGTGCCCCATTAAAAATCTGAAGTTTTTTTAATTTATCATTTTCAAATCGTTTCCTTACTTCCATGATTCCATGATTCCTCCTATTCTCATCTTACGGACAACTAATAAGGCTCTCGTGATCATCAGTAAAAACAGAAATACGCTTTATTTTCGTACTATTTCTCTCTTCTTGATAGTAAACAAACAGCTTCTACATGGCCGGTTGAAGGGAACATATCTACAGGCTGAATCTGTCTGACACTGTATCCATTCCCTGTAAGATGTTTTAAATCACGAGCAAGTGTTTCCGGGTTACAGGAAATATAAACAATCTTCTTTGGCTTCAAGCGAAGAAGGGAGTCTAAGAATTTTTTATCACTTCCGGCACGCGGAGGATCCATAAATACTACATCTGCTTTTTCTTTATGCGATGCCATTTTTACCATGAAATCTCCGGCATCTTCTTTATAAAAACGAATATTTTTTACTTTATTCTGCTTCGCGTTAAAGACGGCATCTCGGACAGCATCTCCATTTAATTCTACAGAAATGACTTCTCCGGCATTATCACTCGCCACCATTCCAATCGTACCAATTCCACTGTAAGCATCAATCACTCTTTCTTTTCCGGTAAGTCCTGCAAATTCAATCGCTTTATTATAAAGGACTTCTGTCTGTATTGGATTTACCTGATAAAATGACTTAGATGAGATACGGAAAGTCTTTCCACAAAGCACATCCTCGATATATCCTTTTCCGTAAAGAATCTGCTGTTTATCACCGAGAACCATACTCGTATTTCTATTATTTACATTTGCCACGATTGTCGTAATTTCCGGATGTTCTTTTCTAAGCGCTTTGACAAAATTATTCTTTGATGGGAATACCGGAGATGCAGTAACTAAAACAACCATAATCTGTCCGGTATGATAGCCGGTCCGAACTAAAATATGACGTAAAAAGCCATATCCGGTATCTTCATTGTAAGGACGCATTTTAAATGACTTCATAAGAGAAGTTACTGTATTCATAATCGCATCTGCCTTCTGATTCTCGATCAGGCAGGAATCTACACGAATAACACGATGGCTTCGATTCTCATAAATTCCTGTAAAGCAGTTTCCATGACGGTCTCCTGCTACAACACCATGCACTTTATTTCTGTAATGCCATGGATCTTTCATTCCGATGATCGGCTTTACTTTTCCAAAACTGCTTAAAAGTTTATTTGTCTCTTTCTGCTTCTTTTTTAATTGTTCTTCATAAGGCAGATCAATATACTGACAACCGCCGCATTTCTTTTCATAAGGGCATTTTTTACTCATCATATACCTCCAACTGCATAAACGAAAAAAGCTCGGAGAGCTTACACCCTCCGAGCGTTCATTCAAGAAATTAAATATTGGAAAAATACAATTATTTAACTGTAACTTTAGCTCCAACTTCTTCTAACTGTTTCTTGATGTCCTCAGCTTCTTCTTTAGAAACTGCTTCTTTAAGTGTCTTAGGAGCACCATCAACTACAGCTTTAGCTTCTTTTAATCCTAATCCTGTGATTTCACGAACAACTTTGATAACTTTAACTTTCTGTCCGCCAACTTCTGTTAACTCAACATCGAATTCAGTCTTTTCTTCTGCTGCTTCTCCAGCACCTGCTCCTGCTGCAACTACAACACCTGCTGCTGCGGATACACCAAATTCTTCTTCACAAGCTTTTACTAAATCATTTAATTCTAATACGGATAAACCTTTAATAACTTCGATAATTTCCTGAGTTGTCATCTTATTTCCCTCCATAAATCTTTATATTATAATATTAATTATTCAGCTGCTGCTTCGGATTCTGCAGCTCCACCATCTTTCTGCTCTGCGATCTGTTTGATTACGCGGGCAAAGTTTGTAATTGGGGACTGAATGCTTCCCATAAATTTGGCGATAAGTTCGTCTCTTGATGGGATAGTTGCGATTGTTGCAATACCTGCTGCATCGTAGTAAGTACCTTCTACAACACCGCTCTTTAACTCACAGCATTTTGCTTTCTTAATAAAGTTAGCAACGATTCTTGCTGGAGCTGTTGCATCTTCTTTGGAAATTGCAAATGCGTTTGTTCCTTCCAAATCTTTTACAACGCCTTCGAATTCTGTACCTTCTACAGCACGTTTTACCATAGTGTTCTTATAAACTTTATAAACAACACCTGCTTCACGACACTGTTTACGAAGTTCTGTTACATCAGCTACGGAAATTCCACGGTAATTTACAACTACCATAGATTTCGCTCCGTCAAGCTGAGCCTTAATCTCGTCAACAATAGGCTGTTTTAATTCTACTTTAGCCATCTTCCTGGTGCACCTCCTTAAATATTTGTGTGTACCGCCGTCAGATCATCTTTCGATGAAATAAAAAAACTCTCTGTCCAAAGACAAAGAGCAGAAATATTCTAAGAATAAAAATATCTGAATATAACTTCCTCGGCAGGTGTTCTCACTTTATGCCTTACGGCACCTGCTGTCTTCGGCGTTCATACTTTGGTATAATAGCATGGGTAAAATGAGATGTCAAGTGTTTTTTGAAAAAAAGAGACGAAAGTTAAAATCTGCGATATTATAAAATGCTTCGTATCACTGCGTCCAAACTGCTCAGCTGCAGTTTGAACTTGCTCTAAGGCGCATTTTTATAATATCGCAGATTTTAACTTTCTGAACTTTGGATACAGAAAAACACTTTTTATTTAATAATTATTTCCAAAGAAATAGTCATATGGATTCATATAGCCGTCACTGCTGTTTCCACCATTACCATTGTCATATCCATAACCACCATTACCGGAATTGCCATTGCTGTTTCCTGAATTTCCGTTGTTGTTTCCATTATTGGAGTTTCCGTTAGAATTTCCATTGTTAGAGCTATCATCGGACTCGCTACTGTCACTGGAATTATCGGTTGTTACATTTTTGAAATCACTCTTTTTACCAAGTGTTACTGTTACTGTTTTTTCTTCGTAAGTTCCGCTCTGATTTGCTCTCTTAAATGTAATCTTAACCTTTGTATTTGCTTTCTTGATCGCAAGCTTTTCTTTTAAGCCAGACATAGTAGAAACGTTGTTACCTTCAAACTTCACAATGACATCTCCTGCTGAGATTCCCGCCTTTTCTGCCGGAGAGCCGCTTACTACCTGGGATACGTAAATTCCGCTTGGAATTCCAAGGGCACTTGAATAAGATTCGTTAATATCACGTCCTACTACTCCAAGGAATGCAGCATCCTTTGTGCTTACGCTGCCGGCATTCATTAAGTCTGTTAAAATTGTCTTGGCTGTTGTGATCGGGATGGCATATCCCATACCTTCTACTGATGTATCTTCTAGTTTGGCGTTGTTGATACCAACTACCTGACCATCCATGTTGATAAGTACACCACCGCTGTTACCAGGATTAATTGCTGCATCTGTCTGTAAAAGATTCATTGTGCCATCTGTTAAAGATACTTCTCGATTCTTTGCACTGACTACACCTGTCGTAACAGACTGGCCATATCCTAATGCATTACCGATTGCTACAACTTCTTCTCCTACTTTTAAATCATCAGAACTTCCAAGTGTTGCAACTTTAATCTTTGATGCTGTAGAGTCTTTGATATCCTTTATCTTTACAGAAATAACTGCAAGATCTGCACTGGAATCTGTTCCTACAACTGTAGCTTTTGCTGTTGTATCATCTACAAATCCTACCGTAAGGGATGTTGCATCGGATACTACGTGATTATTTGTCGCGATCATAAGGGAATCTTTTGTCTTTGCAATAATAAATCCAGAACCGGCTCCTTCTGATTCCTGCGTTCCAAATCCATAGTAGTTTGAAGACTGAATCGTACTTGTAATAGATACAACGGATGGCATTACTTCATTAACTACACTTGCAACATTCTGGCTGTTTGAACTGCTTCCGGAAGAAGTCTCTTTCTTAGAACTTGTTGTTCCTGATGTTGTCCCAATCTTATCTGCAGTGGAAGGATAAAACTTATCCTTTACTACAGAAACACCAACAAAGCAAGTTCCTGCTACAAGACCAAAAATTGCTGCGGAAGCAACCAGCTTTGCAATCTTTTTACCTATTCCACTTCCATTTTTATTATTATCGTCATTCTTTCTTTTTCTTCGTCTCTTATCCGGTTCCGGTGGAATGTTACTATAATAATTGCTGTTATTATTGTAAGTATTGCTATAATTGTCATTATAATTATCGCTATAAGAGTTACCATAATGACTGTCATTGCCATAATCATATCGACTGGAATTTCCACCGGTTCCCTGTTCTTTATAAGAATATCTATGGCTTTCTGCCTGCTCATGTACTGCCGTTTCTTCTGTCGGTGTTACATCTACAGTAAGCCCTCCGTTATTATATCCTCCGTTACTATATTCTTCGTTACTATTTACTTCATTTATCGGATTGTTCTCTACATTCTCATTATGGAATCCGTTATTATTTTCAAATTCGTTCATAATGTTTTCCCCTTTCTCTAAGTTTGTAATCTTATATTAGCAACGATGTGTGATGAATTTGTGTTGTATTTATGGAAAAATTATGGATTTATACCCTTTTTGTATGTTTTCACACTTTTTTCGTAAAACGGCGAAAAGAATTGACCTTGTAGAATAACTTATTCTATTGTATAATAAGTTAGAAAATTATCCCAGTAATATATATACATAACTTTACTGGCGATGGAGGTACACTTTTATGATTAAAGAGAATCAAAAATATCTTAACCGGTTTCACGTCGTCTTAGACGCACTGGTTATTTATTGTTCGTTCTGTCTTAGTTACTATATTCGATATATATGTCCTCTTTTCAAGGATATTTTTCCTCGTTTTGGTTACTGGAGACAGCTATGGCAATACCAGGGTATACTTCTTGTTCTGATTCCTGTATACCTTATTTTATATGCAAAGTTTAACTTATATAAACCAAAAAGATTTCAGAATCAGACTGCCGAGTACGCCAATCTTGTTAAGGCGAACTCAATTGGAATGGTTTTCTTCTTTATATATATTATATTTATGAAGATTCCACATGTCTCAAGAAGTCTTCAACTGATGTTCTATGTGCTTTCCATGCTTCTTACGATTGCAGAACGTGCAGCGATCCGTTATGCATTAGAAAGGACCCGCCGGAAAGGATATAATCTTAAGCACGTTGTTGTTATTGGATTCAGTGCTGCGGCAGAAGCTTATATTGATCGTATTAAGTCCAACCCACAGTGGGGATATACGATCCATGGTATTTTCGATGATAATCTCCGATCAGATTTTTCTTATCGCAATACCTTCTGTATTGGTAAATTAAAAGATGTTGAAAAGTTTTTACAGAATACTTCCATGGATGAAGTGGCTATCGCATTAAGCCTGAAGGAATATTATAAGCTTGGGGAAATGGTTGCTGTCTGCGAGAAGTCCGGCGTGCATACAAAGTTTGTCCCAGACTATTACAAGTTTATTTCTACCAACCCGGTAACAGAAGATCTGAATGGACTTCCGGTTATTAATATCCGTAATGTTCCTCTTACAAATACAGTGAATAAATGTATCAAGCGTCTGATGGATATTGTCGGATCTCTCGTATGCATCATTCTCTTTTCACCGATTATGGCTATTGTTGCCGTCCTTGTAAAGAAGAGTTCTCCTGGTCCGATTATTTTTTGCCAGGAAAGAGTCGGTCTTCATAACAAACCTTTTAAAATGTACAAGTTCCGTTCTATGGGTGTACAGTCTGCTTCAAAAGAACAAAAGGCCTGGACTGTTCATAACGACCCTCGTGTCACACCGGTAGGAAAGATCATCCGTAAGACCAGCCTTGATGAACTTCCTCAGCTTTTTAATGTATTAAAAGGAGATATGAGTCTGATCGGACCTCGCCCTGAGCGCCCTCTTTTCGTTGAAAAGTTCAAAGAAGAGATTCCACGCTATATGATAAAGCACCAGGTTCGTCCCGGCATGACCGGTTGGGCACAGGTTTGTGGTTTTCGTGGAGATACTTCTATTGAAGGACGTATTGAACATGATATTTTCTATATTGAAAACTGGACACTTTCTTTTGATATCAAGATTTTATTCCTTACTGTATTTAAAGGATTTGTCAATAAAAATGCTTACTAGTGTACTGTATCATTGACAAACATTCATGATGCAGCCGTACACTAAGCCTAGAAAGGACCCATATTTATTATGAAAAATGATTCATTTTACGACACAGATAATTATAAGAAGAAGCGACAGACTTCCAATAAAAGTTCTGTAAGTTATCGTACCTCTAAAGCAAGGAATGCTTCTTATAAGCCGGTTTCCGCTGCTTCCTCTGGAAAGAAAACCAAACGTATGAATGAGCATGAACCGAATCATCCACCGAAAAAAGTATCGAAAAAGAAACATGGCTGCCTGCTTCCCCTGCTTCTTTTTATTGTGTTGATCGGAATTATTGCCTTTTTCGCTTTTCGTTTTTCGGTAAAAGGTGCTTTTTCTAAAATCAAAAAGTACCCTTTGGATAGATCAAATGTAACTGTCAATGATACGGATGCTAACATTAAAGATTATCAAAACATTGCTCTTTTTGGTGTAGACAGCCAGGATAACAAAATTACAGATACTGGTTCCCGAACAGACTGTATCATCATCGCCAGCATCCATAAATCAAATCATAAAGTAAAGCTGATGTCCATTTACCGCGATACTTATGTAAGTATTGATGGAGAATATGATAAGATCAATGCTGCCTATTCCTACGGTGGTCCGGAATTAGCACTCCGCACTATCAATCGAAATCTTGACCTGAATATCACCGATTTTGCCACCGTAAACTTTAAAGCATTAGCTGATGCCGTAGACGTACTCGGTGGAATCCCTCTTACGATTACTTCCGAGAAAGAACTGAAAAACCTAAATGATTATATTGGAAATATGAATCATATTAACGGAGGGAATTCTCCTAAATTCGACAAAGTCGGAACCTACACCTTTGATGGAAACCAGGCTGTTGCCTATTCCCGTATCCGTTACATGGAAGGCGGAGATCACGCAAGAGCAAACCATCAGCGTCTTGTTCTTGAAGGTATTATGAACGCCGCCAAAAAACAGCCATTCAAACTTGGAAAGTTAATCAGTACCGTCCTTCCACAGTGTAAAACAAGCCTGTCCGATAACGACCTTACAAAGTTAACATTTTCTATGGCCCGCTCCTCGATCACAGACTCACAGGCTTATCCGTTTCAATCAGAGGATGAGCGGTACGGCGGTATTTATTATGGTTTTCCTATCACCGCCAAGTCTAATGCGATCAAGGCGCACGAATACCTCTTTGGTACAAAGAATTATGAACCAACCGATGAATTACAGAAAATCAGTGCAAAAATAAAAATAGTAACTGACGACATAGGATTAACGGATTAATGCTTTAATATAATAATAGACGAAAAAACGAAATCCGGGATATAGCAAATGTAAAGATATCGCAGCGTAGAAAATGCCTGTTCGGCATTTTTACTTGCTCTGACATTACATTTGCTATATCCCGGATTTCGTTTTTTCTGTTTGTTGGCTCCTTTATATTTAAAGCATTTGTTTTTGGCTGTGATTGGGATATTCGCACCTAGAAATTGTCTGTCCTGCTTTTTTACTTGCTCTGACATTTCATTTGCTATATCCCGGATTTCGTTTTTTCTGTTTATTGGCTCCTTTATATTTAAAGCATTTGTTTTTGGCCGTGATTGGGATATTCACACCTAGAAATTGTCTGTCCTGCTTTTTTACTTGCTCTGACATTTCATTTGCTATATCCCGGCTTTCGTTTTTTTCTGTTTGTTGGCTCCTTTATATTTAAAGCATCTGTCTGGCTGTGATTGGGTGAGTGTTTTTATTCTTCGTAGTAGTTAAATTTCGGAGTTGCCTGTATCTGGCAGGATGCTTTCATTGTTCTTCTGTTTTTGTGAAGGAGAACATTTATGAGGAGCATTTCTCCGTTTTCTACCATTTCTTCAATGTCTTCTTCTGTAAGTTCCTCGTAATCTTCTGTGATCATGTCTGCATATTTTAATTCGAGATATACATCACACATATTTCCGAGTGATTCATGGAATGCTATTTCGTCAGGGTCTAGTTCGCTTTCGCTTTCAGCCTGTGCATATCCGTAGGACATAAGAATCGGAATTCCTAATTCTTTTGCAAGTTTACGGATACCATCCATGAGAGGTTTCATATCTTCGGAGTCTTCAACTGAAAGTATATTTTCGATATTATCAATAAAGACAACCGGCTTATGTGCTCCTTCTGTTACAATAGAACGGATTAATTCTTCTAAAATGTCGCTTGCTGAAGCATCTTCCATATTGTCGACATATTCCGATACGGCTTCCTGATCAAGTACGAAAAGATGCTCGCTGATTCTGCCTCTGTACCAGTTTAATTCGTCTTTTAAGGAACGAATATCTGCACCTTTTTCTCCAGTCATGATTGCCATAGAAGATACGGCTTTTTCTTCATCTTTTTTATTCATTTCATAGCTTAAACGTGAAACGGTATCTACCATCAGGTCATATCTGGAAAGCTCTGTAGAAATATAAAGTACATCAACGCCGCTCTCCGCTGCTCTATCTGCAATCTGTTGCATGAATCCATTCTTTAAATACTGTGGCATAGAATCTACAAAATAGCTTCCTTTATGAAGTCCGTAACGAAGCATCGCATCTAAACGCTTAAAACCTGTGCTTAACTTACGGTTTTCCTGGGTATCTACGATATATTCTTCAAACTTATCCATGAAACTTGCAGAGTTTTTGAGAACAAATGGATTACGTACACTTACCTGGAATTCTTTTTCTTCTACTGTTTTTCCAGTAGGGATTACCGCAGTAAATTCTCTTTCTTCTTTTTCCGGTGCTGCTTTTTCTTTACGTTTGACCACGTTTTTATGCTTTCTAGAATGTAAGCTGCGCTCACTGCGAGAATCTTTTTTCACTCGTGCAGATTTCTTTTCTTCTTTTTCCGGTCTTGTCTTCTCTACCTGAATCGTATGTTCCGATTCAGAAATATATTCTGCTGTCTCGCTCTCTTTTTCTGTGTCTTTCTGTACTGTCTCATCCCCTACTTTTTCGTCTTCGTCATCTGAAAGAGCGCTTCTTTCGGATTCTTTTGAGTCCTTACTATTCTCTAGTGTTTCAATATCTTCTTGATCTGCCGATTCTGTATTTACTTCTTCTGTGGATGCTTCTTCTGCTGAAATATTTTCTGCTGACTCTTCAGAAGCTTTTGTATTTTCCATACTTTCTGTATCATTCAGTCTTTCTGCTTCTTCTGAATCCGTATTATCTTGTGCACCAGTTTCTTCTGTACTTTCAACATTTTCTACAGTAGTCTCTTCGGAATCTTCTGTATTTTCTTCTGTGTTTTTCTCTTCAAGTTCTTCCTCTACAAAGTCTTCATCCATAGCGATCTCAAGTTCTCTTTCGAGATCATCTTCATCAAGATCTTCTAAGTCTCCTAACGTGTCTTCTTCCTTATCTAATGCGGAAACGGATGCTTTCTTCTTTTTGCCATTCTCCTGCTCTTCTAACCATGCATCAAGTACTGTTTCTGAGCCTGCTAATTCAAGTAAAAGCATTCTCTTCGCTCTCTCATATACCTCTCCTTCCAGTCCAAGGGAAGCAAGGTTGTCGAGTGCTTCATCAATTTCAGCCTGTGTATGTTCCCCAAGAACTAGTTCACCTGGATCAACATATTCATATTCATCGGATTCTTCCGGTTCTTCTTCGACTAAAGCCGTTTCTTTCGGTTGTTCTGTCTCTGAAACAACCTCTTCTGCTTCTACAGGTTCTACTGAATCGCCTTGCGTTCTGGCTTCTGCTTCCTGCTCGGATTCTTCCTTTTCTTCCTTTTGTTCCTTTTGTTCTGTTTCCGCTTCTATTTTCTGCTCCGTTTCTGCTTCCAGCTTCACTTCTAGTTCTTCATCTGGTTTCTGCTCGGATTCAGATACTTCCTCTAAAGCTTCTGGCTGTGGTTCTGGCTGTGTTACAACGGTATCAACTGTATCTTCTGCATCATCATCTAAATCAAGCTCATCAAAGCTTAAATCATCCTCGCTAAGTTCCTCCTCTTTTTCCTGAGCTGCCAACGCTTTTTTCAGTGCCTCAATCTCCTGCGCCTCTTTCGCAATATCGACAGCCGACTTCGTCTCTCTTACTTCCTGCGGCTCCGGTCTTGCTGCCTGCTGTGCGGCTCTGGCAAGTTCTACAGCAGATACTGCCCCTGTTTCTGGTGTCTCCTGCGGTACTGCAGCTACTTCCGGTTCTTCTGGTAAAACATTACCTTCTTCTACACTTGGTGTCTCAGAAGTATTTCTTGAAATGACTTCTCCAATCAAAGATTCCATATCTTCCTGACTTACCGTACCACCACTTTGACTCATCATTCGTTTCAGGTTTTCAAAAATCGTCTCATTAATTACACCAAGATCTGCATTCGCATCCTCAGATAAAATCATATCTGCATTCTCCTGCACAACTTCCTGACTGATCATGCGAAGCATATCATCTGAAAATGCCGGTGTCTGCTCTGTTCCCTGCGCTGTGGCATCACTTGCTGCCCCTCCTGTTCCATCTTGCTGCAACTCAGCCTGTGAACTCTGTGCCTGCTGTGGTAAAACACCAACTTGTTCCTTAATCTCATCCGGCACATCTGTGATATCTTCCGGTGCGACTCCTGCTTCTAACTGCTTTTCTTTATAAAGCTCCCTTTCGATTTCTAACTTTTCTTCCGGAGATAAATCTTCATAATCTTCAAATGAAACCAATTCATCACTATTTTTTTCCATATAATTCAGAATCTCCTGCTGATGAAGCGCAAATTCCATCGGATCCTTTCCACGCTTTCTTGCCTCTTCCATAAGAAGTTCCGCTCTCTTTTCCGCTTCAAGCTTCATTTGATCTTCTTCCCTTGCTTTGGCAATTGCCTCTGCTGCTAACTGGGAAGCTGACTTCGTTTCCGGCATCTGCATCTCTTTCGGTTCATATTCTTCCTTCTGGTGCGCTTCTTCATCTTTATCGACAGCTGCCTGCGCCAGCTCCCATGCAGAAACCGGTCTCCTTCTCTGTTCTTCTAACGCTCTCTCTTCTGCCTGATTCGCTTCATCCTCCGCAAGCATCTCTGTTGCTGTCTTCTCTCTTCCATAGCGAATCTGAGAACGATCAAACGGATACTCTACTTTTGGATCATTCAATCCCATCATCTGCATAAAGTTATTATAAATTAAATCATTCAGATTCGCTGCTTCCTGCGGATTCACATCATCCTGTCCAAACATATCATAGGCATTCCCATTCCCATAATCTTCATTATTAAATGTCTGCTGTTCTACTTCCGGCTGTGAAGCAGAACTTACTGCTGTCTGCACTTGCGGCTGTACCGGCTCCGGTTCTGGCTGTGAAACTGCCTCTGGTGTCTGTACTGGCTGCACTGGCTGCGGCTGCTGTGCCTCTTCTCTTCTTCTTCCACCATTCTTCAAACGTTCTTCTATCATATTCACTGCGGAAGCTGCTCTCTCAGAATCGTCCATCTCCTCAAATGTCTTTGGAGGAAAAATATCCGGAGCCATTGATTCTGCCATCTTTTGAATCGTATCTGATAATTCCTGCTGTTCTGCCGGTTCTTCCGGTCGTCCAGTGATATTCATAGCCATATCTATAATATCATTAATGTCAAATGGTTTCTCTTCACTTCCCTCTGTTGCGCTATGCTGTGCTCTCACCACATCTAGCAATGCCTTCATAATATCTTCCATTATAATTAACCTCCGTTATATCCTCTGTCTTCCTTTTCAGATTCTAAATTATATAAAGCTATTCTAACACCTTTATGCGATTATTACAAACAACTATTGTATTATTACATCTTTTCCGTCAATTTCCTTCAATCCCTATAAAAAGTTGTTCTAAACATTGCTTTTTTTAACTAAGTCTGCGATACTATAAATAGTTGATTGATGATTACCGCTCCTACATAACAAAACAATATGTAATTTGCGATCAAATTAAAGAAAGGAGAACTTTTTTTGAAAACTTATATTGACTTACATATCCATTCTACAGCTTCTGACGGAACCTTTTCCCCAACAGAAATTGTTAATAAAGCTTTAAAACTCGCAGAAAAAGACAGCCCCGTTGTCATCGCCCTCACAGACCATGACACTGTTGCCGGAATCGATGAATTCCAAAAAGCTGCTGCCAAACACAAAGACCGACTGACAGCTATTTCCGGTCTTGAAATTTCTACAGATTACCATGGTGTTGAAATCCATGTACTCGGATACAATATCGACATACATAATAAAGAACTTCTTGACCGTCTTGCCGTTTGCCGCGAAAGTCGTGACGGACGTAATGAAAAGATTATCCAGAAGCTTCAGGAGCAGGGCTTTAAAATTTCTATGGATGAAATCAAACCGGATAAACCCGGCGAAACAATCGCCCGCCCACATATCGCAAAGCTTCTCATGAAAAAGAAATATGTTTCTTCCGTTCAGGAGGCATTTGACAAATACCTTGCCGAAGGAAGATGCTGCTATGTAGAACGCATCATGCCTACTCCAGAAGAAGCCATTCATCTGATCAAAAACAGTGGCGGCATCCCTGTTCTTGCTCACCTCATGCTCTATAAAAAGCTGGACTCTTCCCAGAAAGAAGCTTTAGTTAGAGAATTAAAAGAAGCCGGTCTCATCGGAATTGAAACATATTACAACACTTACACACCGGTAGAACAAGAATACGTTGCAGGACTTGCAAAACAGTGGGGACTCATCGAAACCGGTGGAACTGACTTCCACGGTCAGAATAAACCACATATCTCCCTCTTCACAGGCCAGGGAGAAATGGAAGTCCCACAAAAAGTTTTAGAAAACTTAAAATACTAATTTGAGAGACTAAAGAAACGAAAACCAGAAATTTAATATAGAAGAAAATGTGAAGATAGTCGCTTCGCAGAAAATGCCTGTTCGGCATTTTTACTCGCTCCGACATCACATTTTCTTCTATATTAAATTTCTGGTTTTCTGCTTTTTGGCTCCAGATGAAATCAGTATTTAAATCTTGGATGGGAAGATGGGGATTGTCCAGAAGACTATGAGAGTTAACCAGAGAGAAATTCTCCATAAGGTAGGAATAGCAAATTAGTGATTTATGTTGGAAAGATAACAATTTGAGTGTCAATCCTTTAAAATTTAATTTTCCGGAAGACCATAGCCTTCTGGCACATTCCATGTTGTTAAACCGTAGATTTAGATAGTCAGAAAAAAGAAATAATACCCTATCCCAGATGCGGCTTCGGAGCGTGTTTAAGATGCGAATAAGCATTTTAAACACAGCGACTACAGAGCAGATGGGATAGGGTATTATTTCTTTTTTCGTCTACACGAAATCTACAAATTAGTATTTTTTATTGTTCCTCCTCCCACTACGTGCTTGTCTCTATATAAAACTACTGCCTGTCCTTTTGTAATTGCACGCTGTGGTTCTAAAAAGTGAATTGCTACTGTTCCATCTGGATTTTTCTTTGCTGTTGCTTCTTTTTCAGCTTGATGATATCGAATTCTTGCTTTTACGATTTCATCTTCTGCTAATTCTTCTATCCAGTTGAAGTCATCAGCAATGAGATCGGTTTTAAATAAATCTTCATTGCTTCCCAGAATGACTTTATTCTCTTCTGGGCAGATTTCTGTTACATAATATGGTTTCGGTGCAGAAATTCCAAGTCCTTTTCTCTGTCCAATCGTATAACCATAATATCCTTTATGTTGGCCAACTATTTCACCTTCCTGATTTACAAAATCACCTGGTTCACTTTTCTTTCCTGTTGTTTTTTCAATGAATGCCATGTAATCTCCATCCGGAATAAAACAAATATCCTGGCTATCATGTTTATGTGCATTGAAAAATCCCTGTTCTTCTGCGATTTTTCGGATTTCTGTTTTAGTGTAATCTCCTAATGGAAAACAGGTATGTGCAAGCTGTTCTTCTGTAAGGGAATAAAGGACATAACTCTGATCCTTTGTCTCATCTACACCTTTTAACAGGTGATATCCCTGCTCATCCTGAACAACTTTCGCATAATGTCCTGTTACGATCACATCACAATGTAAAGCTTTTGCCCTCTTATAAAGATGTTCAAACTTTAAATGACGGTTACATTCAATACATGGATTTGGTGTCATTCCTTTCTGATAACAGGAAATAAAATTGTCGATAACCTTTTCTTTAAAGTCGTCTTTAAAATTAAATACATAATATGGAATTCCCAGTTTGACACATACGCTTCTGGCGTCTTCAATGTCGCTTAAAGAACAGCAGGTCTTTTCTCTTTCCATTCCAATATCTTCATTATCATAAAGCTTCATCGTTACACCGATGCAATCATATCCCGCTTCCTTCATAAGATAAGCTGCCACTGATGAATCAACTCCGCCACTCATAGCAATTAATGCTTTTTTTGCCATACGGCACCTCCTCTATATTTCAATTATTATTTATCAAAAACTCTTTGTTTAATGAATGTCTCATATAGACGTTATTATGATAACATTCTCCTATTTGAAAGTAAAGATATTCTAATTGACAAATCCTCTCATTGCACCTATAATCATTACGATATATTTTGAATTATTTTTTCTTAATTCATGCATTTTTATAGAGTTTTCCACATTTTTTGTTCAATATAAGGGGGTTATCCACCGAATTTTTGAAGATTTTGTGGGTAAAACTTGTGCGTTTCAGAATTACGAGAATAGCGTTAGCTACGGAGTAATTCATGACATCAAGTTAGGGGCAAAATTCTTTGACTCTAACATCAGTATATTTATATTTAGAAAGAAGGTTTTTCTTTGAATAAAAAAGTGCAGATTTCAGAATCAATTGAACTTGGTATCCTGCTTGCCTTATCGGGTGGTTTCATGGATGCCTATTCTTATATAGGAAGAGGAGGGGTTTTTGCTAATGCACAAACAGGAAATATGCTTCTTCTTGGTGTACATCTTTCGGAAGGAGATATTCCTGATGCGATTCGATACCTTTGTCCGGTTCTTGCTTTCACTTTCGGAATTGCGCTCTCTGATATCGTTCGAAACTTAGGAAAAGGAGGGCATCTACACTGGAGACAGATTTCTGTTGTTACAGAAGCTATCATTCTTGCCATCGTAAGCTTTTTTCCACAAAGCCATAATCTTCTGGCAAACAGTTTAACCTCTCTTGCCTGTGGTATACAGGTGGAAACTTTCCGAAAAATTCATGGCAATGGTATTGCTACAACCATGTGTATCGGAAATCTTCGAAGCGGTACACAAAATATTTACACTTTCTTCCAGACAAAGAAACGAGATTCTCTTGAAAAGGGACTCCTCTACTACGGAATTATTCTCTGCTTTATCTGCGGAGCAATCATTGGAAATCAATGTATTAAATATTTACATGAACGGGCAATCCTTGTATCTTCTGCTCTACTCTTACTTTCCTTCATCATGATGTTTATAACAAGGGATGAAGCGTAAAAAGCGAAAACCAGAAATTTTCTTTTATAGTAAATTTCTGGTTTTCTAATTTCTGGTTTTCTGTTTTATATTCTATAAATCAATCTTTTTTCTTTGTAATCTACGATTTGCATCGTCTTTCACTAGAACATATAATACTGCTGTGACTGGTATCGCAAATATCATTCCAATTACTCCAAAAAGATTGCCTCCGATTAAAGCGGCGCTTAAAGTCCAGAGTGGAGCAAGCCCAACGGAACCGCCGACTACTCTTGGGTAAATGAACTGGTTTTCTATAAACTGCACAACCTGATAAACAATGATACTTAAAAGACCTTTCCATGGGTCTATCATAACGATGAGCAACGCTCCGATAAAACAGGCTGCAAATGCTCCGATATATGGTATGAAGGAAAGGAGTGCCGTAAGTACCGCAATCAGATTGGCGTACGGAAGACGAAAAACGGTAAATGCAACAAACATTAGCAGGCCAAGAATAACTGCTTCGATACACTGTCCAGAGAAAAATTTAGAGTATGTTTCATTCACAAGATTGGATATGTAACATATTTTATCGGCATGCTTTTTGGATAAATGTGCATAAAGCATTTTTTTGCATTGTCTTGAGAGAGAATTCTTACTCAATAATACATAGATTGCTATAATAAATCCCATTAACGCATTGACTGCTACACCAAAAAAAGAGGTTGTGGCATCCACTACTTTTCCTAGTGCATTTCCTACGTTTCCTACATTTCCTGTAATCTGTGCCATAAGTTTATTAAAATCCCAAGAGGCAATTTCTTTTGAAATCCATGCAGTATCCATTCCGTTACTCCGAAGCCATGACAGCCATTTTGGTGTATTTTCCATAAAAACAATATAAATACTTTTTACGGAAGTTACAAGTCCTGGTACAAACATCGTGTATACAATTCCAATCAAAAGAACGATGCAGGCCATTGTCGCAAATAAGCTTACTCCTGTTACCGGCATTTTTTCTAACTTCGGATATTTCTTTTTTATTTTTGTAAAAAGCTGCTCAAACATTTTCATAGGAACATTTAGAACAAATGCAAGAATCAGACCTACTATAATAGGAAGGATCAATGCAATCCCTCTCTGTATGGTCTTGATCACTGTTGGAAAATGCATCAGCAAGGCAAATAATACAACGCCAAATGTAATTAACAAAAGGCTTCTTTTTGTTTCTTTTTCCATTAAAAGTACAATCTCTCCATTTCTTTTTATGCTTTCTCGAAATCTTTTTGTTCTTAATCTTACTTGATTTTAAAGAAAATTCAAGAATATCCTGTCATTCTTACATCTGATGCGCCAGATATTCTTCTATATAATGCGATGCCGTTGCTCCATCTGCTACGGCAGTTACTACCTGACGAAGTGCTTTTGTCCGGACATCACCAATGGCAAATACTCCTGGTATATTCGTGCGTGTTGACTCGTCTGCAATAATATATCCGGCTTCATCCATAGCAAGAATTCCTTCAAACAATTCAGAGGACGGTTTTCTTCCAATACTGATAAATGCACCATCGACAGAAATTTCTGTATCTTCTCCTGTCTTTACATTATGCAGCTTTGCACCGGTAAGCTTCTTATCGTATAAAAATTCGCTGACTGTTGTGTTCCAGTAAAATTCGATATTCGGTGTTTCCTCTAACTGCTTATGATAAACCTTTGTTGCACGAAGAGAATCTCTTCGATGAACAAGAATCACTTTTTCGCAGATTCTTGATAAGGTCATGGCATCCGCTGCTGCTGTATTTCCACCACCAATAACCATAACCGTTTTGTTTCGGTAAAACATTCCATCACAGGTAGCACAGTAGCCAACGCCACGTCCAACCAATTCTTTCTCTCCCGGCACTCCAAGTTCTCTTGGAACGGCACCTGTCGCGATAATAATCGTTTTCGCCTTAAATGTTCCTTCACTGCTCTCTATCTTCTTTATCTCACCGGAAAAATCCACACTCAGTACTTCTGCAAGCTCTGTCTCAGCGCCAAAACGCTCTGCCCCTTGCTGCATCTTTTCCGCCAGACTGAATCCATCAATCCCTTCCTCAAAGCCCGGATAATTATCAATCTGGGAAGTAAGTGCCATCTGCCCTCCGGCAGACAGCTTTTCAAGAACCATCGTAGAAAGTCCTGCTCTTGCACAATAAAGCGCCGCTGTATATCCGCCAGGACCTCCACCGATAATTACTACATCATATATTTTATCCATCGTATTTCCTTTCCTTTTTATATTGTATTTCTGTGTTTCTACATTTCTACATCTTACAAATATTCTTGAATAAATGTTTCAATTTTTGCCTTAGAATCCGGTGCAACGATCGTTCCTGCCACTTCTCCGTTTTTAAAAAGAAGAAGCGTTGGAATTGTATCGATTCCATATTTTTCTGCAATTTCCGGAGCTTCATCAACATTAACCTTCGCAAAAACAAGCTTGTCCTCCTGCTGTTTTGCAATCTTATCAAAAGCTGGTGCAATTCTTCGACAATACGTACACCATGGTGCCCAGAAATCTACAAGAACCGGTTGATCAGCCTTTAAAATCTGCTCTTCAAAAATCTCTTTTGTAATATTTATTATTGCCATAAAAATTTCCTCCTAAAAATTAACTCTTATTTTCATCGGTAGTTTCCATTGATAGTTTCCATGTATACTTTACATTTTACCGCAAAAGGCATACATGTATATTTCTTATAATACCACACTTCACGAAAGTTTACTCTTGTTTTCTGATTTAATTCATTCCTGTTCATCCAGGAAAAATTAACTGAAACGAGATCTGTATATTCAATAGATATTTTCTATTGATTCACAGTGTGTTCTCGATTGATAATCTTCCTCAATACTCAGTATAATAGAGTCATCAAATACTGTGAAAACAGTAGGTAGAACTAATCTTTTTGACTTATTTTTATACTAACAATAACAATCATTTTTGGTAGTGTAAAGTAGCCTATGAAAAAATGGAGCTGAAAAAAAGGCTCCATCGGAACCTTGAAAATTGCAGATATGTTAGCTTTCGGCAGCGTACGCCACCCTTGACGGCACACCAAAACAATGCT
>NZ_VULP01000043.1:0-19201 GCF_009697165.1 Anaerobutyricum soehngenii
GACATAGTTTCATCAAGCAAAACTTTATCCGTTTCCGTTGCGACTATTTGAATTTTAGCTGTAATAGTTATCTGTTCCATAGATGTACTCCTTTCGTAGATATTTCACTATATATATTATATAATAACAATTGGTGAAAATCAATGTTTTGAGGTGAATTATGGATCATAGATACAATCGTCATAACAGACGGAAATACAACCTTAAAGTATATCATCCACACATGAAATCAAATACATAGCACTGTAAAATCAAAGTAAATATTTCGATCAACAGAACCTTTTATGACAACATCTCTTTCACACAAGTACTTCGATAATCACTTGGTGATATTTTATATCTTTCTTTAAATACTCGGTTAAACGTTCTCTGACTTTCAAATCCACTATCCAGACAAATATTTGTAATAGAATCACTCGTATTTTCCAAACGATGGCATGCATAGTTCAGCCTTGCATCGTTAAGATATTGATTAAAGTTTCTATGGAATGTCTTGGAAAAGAGTCTGGATAAAACATATTTGCCCACGCCCAGGTCTTTTGCCATCTCTTCCAACGAAAACTTCTTCTTGAAATTTGCTGATATATAGGAAACTGTCTGGTAAATAAGATCGTTGCTCCCCACACTGCTCTTTTCTACCAAATTTAATTTTCCTATGCAGCGTGCCAACACAATTTGAAGATATGCCTGTGCAACAGTAATATCCGACTGTTCTGTCTCTAAAATTGCATTTATAACCCTATATACCTCCGGTTCAACCTTTTTCGCTTTGATGATTGGGTATTCAGGAGCCATGGATTGCATGATATCTGCAAATTTGGCTATCGTAAATGGCGATGCAATCAGATAAGTCGCTTTATTTACACCGGGTGTCAGTACCTGATAGTGATGAATAACATCTGGAAATACAAAGCCTATATCTCCTTTTTCCATATGGTATAGTTCCTGTCCGACACCAAGTTCTAATGATCCACTTGTTACACAAACGATCTCCAGTGCATTATGAAGATGTGGTTCAATATGTTTTGACTTCCTATTTATTGCTATAATCTCCTCTTTTGTGTCAACATATTTTAACTGCATGAAATACTCCCCTTTGCAACATTTGTCTATATCTTCTTTCGATTTGGCAAGCAATCCTTTTACACCTATCTTATAATCAACTTGTAAATAAGGAAAGGAGGAATTGCAAATGAGCAACCTAAAAAAATATCTGAATGACCTTTTAGTATTCTACACTGAATATTTTGAGCATCCTTACCATGTATAAATACTAAAAGGACTATTTTGTGAAAACTGAATATTTTCTTAAGGCCATTTCACAAAAATGAAGTGGTCCTTTTTTATTTTCAAAATACAGTTCTATCACTTTATATATAGAAAAAAGCACTGTCTCATCGAGCAACGACCAGACAACGCTTTCTCCTGTCAATTCTAATTTATGTCTAATGCATCTGTTACTTCATCTGCAGCAATTCCTTTTTCTGCTTTCAGTTTTTTATTTGCATCTTCTACATTCATTCTTGAAAGTACAAACATAATCAATACATCAAAGATTAACGGAAGCCAAAGATACATGAACTGCATCATATCAAGTGCAGACTGTGGCTGAGTTGCATTTGTTCCGACATATCCACTGAACTCAAGCATCCATCCAACAACAGCGGTTCCAATACCTCCACCGATTTTTACACCAAGAGAAGTACAAGAGTACATCGTTCCGTCAATTCTCTTTCCCTGCGTAAGATAAGTGTATTCAGAGCAAGATGCGATAACTGCATTCATATCTCCCTGCCATGGTCCCTGACCTAAGGCTGCAAGAGCTGTAAATGCCATCATCAGCGGAACACTGCCCATATATCCGGCAACAACAACAAGGGCTCTACCGATGACTGCTAAGACGTAACCTCTTAAGTTCAGTTTATACATACCTTTCCACTTACCAACTAATGTCGGTGTGAAAATCAGGGCAATGATCAGTGGAATATTTACTGCCCATGCAAATTGTCCAAACAAATTCTTATTTTTCAGTACCCATGTCATGTAATAAATGCCAGCTCCAATCATGGCACCATATAACTGCTGTAAAATATATGTTCCACAAATCATCATGTAATATTTGTTTTTGACAAGAAGCTTGAATGCCTGTACCATTCCATACTTTTCATTATCATTCTTTACTTCTCCTTCATTAAGTTCTTCCTCCGGAAGTTCCTTAACAGAAAGTGCTGAAATCGTATTTACGACCAGACCAATGATTGCATAGATAATAGCAACCGTTCTCCATGCCGCAGCATCTCCACCACATTTATCTACAAATCCAACTGTAATCGCCTGAATCAGAAGACTTGTTGAAAATGCAAAAATAAAACGGTAAGATCCCATCTGTACACGCTCTTTGCTGTTCTTTGTAATCAGTGACGTAAGTGCTGAATAAGCAATATTGTTTGCTGTATAAAACCCACCATTTAACAGTGTATAAGAAATAAAGAACCATGCATATTTAGCCGTTGTTCCCAAACTCACCGGTATTGCAAAGCAGCCGACCAGCGTAATGGCACAACCAATATATCCGTATAGCATCCAGGGTTTCGCTTTTCCCATTTTACTGTGTGTTTTGTCAATCATTGATCCAAAAAATATATCCGTAAAACCATCAAATAGTTTTGATACGGCAATCAGGGTACCCACGACACCTGCAGCAAGTCCTACCGAGTCCGTCAGATAGACCATCATAAAAGATGTCAGGAACGCATAGACTACATTACCTGCAATATCACCTGATCCGTATCCAATTTTGTTATACCATTTCAAATACTTTTTTTCTTCCATCGAATTTCTTTGCTCCTCATCTTCATCGCACTTAGAATCTCAATATGGCTAACCGTATGATATCTAATTCTGTTTTTTTCTCCGATTTTGTCTGATTGCTCTGTATATCCGGACTTTACATTACAATCAGACTCTCTTTCCTTGTTTACGGGTTACATGAAACTTTATTATCCCTTTACATACGGTATCAGTGTAAACTGAAACCGGAATAATACATCATCAAATCGGTACTGCTCCAATACAACTGGACCACAACTATTAGAACCAATGCCATTTAATGCGTAGTCAACACAGAATACTACACTATCTGATTCTATTAATTCATAATTATGCGTTTTCTTCTCAAGTTCTTCCTGTGTATAATAAGAAGCATTGAATGAAAATGCCTTTTCTGCGGATGCCACAATTCCATATCGGCTGTTGTTAAGCTCTACATATTCACAATCATAATGGCTTCCATTTTCCTGTGGACGGATATAGTCCTCATGTAAATCCCCTACATCTGCCCGGTACAAACCGTGGCTCGCAGCCTGATGTTTATCACAATAACTTTCCTGTGGTCCCATTCCAAAGTATCTTACAGCTGAAAGTTTTTTATCCAGGAACATCCTCACACCAAATCTCGGAAGATCCGGGAATTCATCGTCTTTTGTTACTGCAATATCTGCATCAATCTTTCCAGCAGCTTCTATTTTCCATGTAATCGTCACATCAAGAATCTTCTGTACTGTCTCTGCCACAACGGAAGCATGGCTTGTAATCTTCACACCATGTTTTCCCTGCACAACCTCTGTCGTATAGGCTCTTGTGTAAGCCTTATCATAGTGGGCTTTCTTCCATTCAGACTTGATGTACATATCGTTATCTGTTGGAGCTCTCCAAATATTTAATTCCATCGGATGGTTCAAGTATTCCCGCCCTGCGAATTTCATCTCTGTAAAGAGTGCAGTACGTTTGTCTATGGTATAAGCAAATTCACGCCCCTTGATATGAATCTGTGTATCATTTTCATTTACCTGTAATTCAGAGTCCACTACTGTTTTTGGTATCCATTTCTCTGCAAGTTTACATTTTGTATCCTCTTTACTTACCTCAATTTCATCAAATCCAAGAATATGGTCTTCATCCAACAGTGGCAATTCTTTTTTCAGATGGTAAATAAGTTTTAAATAACATTTCCCATTCTCTGGAACATTGATCTTCAGGTTTGTTTTTCCTTCCCCGTGTGGTGCCACAGAAAACTCCGGAAGTATGCCTTTGCTAATCACAAGACCATCCTGTGTCAGCTCATAACTAATCTTCACATAATCTTTCAAGTCATCAAAATCCATGTAGTTATGAAGCACCAGTTCTCCGCTTTCTTTGTTATAGGAAATAACTCTTGCCGGGCGATAAACATTCTTGTATTCCAAAAGTCCTGTATGTACCGTTCTGTCCGGATATACTAATCCATCCATACAGAAGTTGCCATCATGAATTTCTTCGCCATGGTCGCCCCCATAAGCATATATAGTCTTTCCATTCTCAGCAGTTCCATGAGCAATCGCATGGTCACACCATTCCCAGACAAAGCCGCCGCACATTTTATCATTATCCTGAATCATCTGGAAGTAATCTTCAAAATCTCCAGGTCCGTTTCCCATGCTGTGACAGTACTCTACCAAAAGGAAGGGTTTGCTTCCATCTTTATCCAGATATTCCTGAATTTCAGAAAGCGCTGGGTACATCCGGCTGTACACATCCAGATTGCTGTAATCATATGTTTCATCATAATTACGGTATCTTGCACTCTCATATTGTGTGATACGGTCTGGATCAAAATTCTTTGTCCATTCCAGTGCTTTTTCAAAGTTGCAGCCATAAGCACTCTCATTTCCCATTGACCACATAACAATACAGAAACGGTTTTTGTCACGTTCCACCATGAGTTTTACGCGATCAACGATTGCCTCTTCCCATACCGGATCATCTGCAATCTTCTCATTCCATCGTTTGAACCGATTGTAATCAGTGTCTTCTTTTCTGTAGAGCATAAATGGACCATGAGCTTCAATATCTGCTTCATCTATTACCATGAATCCATACTTGTCACACATTTCATAGAAAAATGGTGCGTTCGGATAGTGGCTGGAACGGATCGCATTAAAATTATGCTGCTTCATTAACGTAAGATCGATTGTAATCTGTTCCGGATTGATTGTAAATCCAGTAACCGGATCAGAATCATGTCGATTGACACCACGGAATTTAATCTTCTGTCCATTTAAATAAATAACCTGGTCTTTAATCTCTATCTTTCTTAATGCAATGTGATCTACAATTACTTCATTCTCTGTTTCAAGAATCAGTTTATATAGATATGGATTTTCTGTATCCCAAAGTTCCGGACTTGCGATTTCTAATACAGCTGTTCCTTCTTCAGCAATACTTCCTAGTGCTACAACTGCTCCGTTTCTATCTTCAATCGAAATTTTTACATTTAACGGAGAGTAGAATTTCATTTCAATTTCTACTTTCGCAAGCATATCCTCAATTCTTGTTTTAATATGATAATCACTGATTGCCTGTTTTGGGCGTTTCAAAATGTACACATCCCGGAAAATACCACTCATACGGAATTTGTCCTGATCTTCCAAATAGGAACCATCACACCACTTCATTACCAACACTGCCACCGTATTCGTTCCATCCTGAAGTACATCGGTAACATCAAACTCACTAGTCATATGCGAAACCTGGCTGTATCCTATGTAAGATCCATTGATCCATACGTAAAAGCAACTGTCTACTCCTTCAAAGTTCAAAAAAGATTTTGGCGCTTTCTCATCTCTACTGTACTCAAAAGTATGTACATAGGCTCCACACGGAATGTCCTGTGGCACATATGGTGGATCAAACGGAAATGGATACCGGATGTTTGTATACTGGTGTGTATCATATCCAGCCATCTGCCATACACTTGGAACCTGAATCCCATCAAAATTTTCTGTATCATAATTCTTCTCAAAGAAAGAATCCTGAATGTCATAGATGCTGTTAAAATACTGGAATTTCCAAGTTCCATTCAATAACTGCATACGATCTGATTCTTCTCTGTGTTCCACCAAGTTATCCATTCTTCTGGATGCCGGAATATAATAGGCTCTGGCTGGCATTGTGTTTTCGTGCAGTACGCTTAGATTTTCATAATAACGTGGTACGATCATAAATAGCTCTCCTCCAATACATATACTTTTTTGTTCTTTGTTTTCCTAAAGCAAACCTTATACTTTACTTTTTGTTTACGTTCCTTAGTTATGCTATATATAGCTTATCCTAATTCGCAAAATATGTCTATGAATTGGATTAGACAAAATATGCACTAAATGATACAATGATAAAAAGTACGAAAAGAGGTGCTGTCCTATGTATTTGAACACCGGTTATTTGAACCACTCACATATGGATTTCAAAGACAAAAGTCGTCCGCTGATTGTCGGTAGCTGTGGTACTTACCGTCTTTCCAGACATCCCAAACTTCCGACCTACCGTCCAAGGGGTCGTCTGGATTATCAGATTATATATATCACTGCTGGTTGTGGGCATTTTCATTTTGATAATGTAAATAATGAAACGATTGTTCCAGCTGGCAACATTGTACTGTACAGACCGAAAGAACTCCAAAAATATGAATATTACGGAGAAGATAAGACAGAAGTATACTGGATTCACTTCACAGGAAGCAATGTGAAAAATATCTTACGTCAATATGGGTTTCCGGATAAAGAACGTGTCTTTCAAGTGGGTACATCTAATGAATATGAACAAATTTTCAAACGTATCATTATCGAGCTCCAACGCTGTCAAGACAATTATGAGGAAATGCTTGTCCTTTTGCTACGTCATCTTCTGATCAGTTTCCACCGGGAACTGACAAGAGAGCACATATTAAAAAATGAATATCTTGATCATGAGATGGATAATGCTGTTACCTTTTTCAATGAAAACTACAATCAAAATATCCATATTGATGATTATGCTGCCTCACGAGGCATGAGTGTCAGCTGGTTTATCCGAAATTTCAAAAAATATACCGGTTCTACACCAATGCAATTCATTGTGGGAATCCGCATCAACAATGCTCAGATGTTACTTGAAACAACAACTTATTCCATCAATGAGATTTCTAAGATTGTCGGATATGATAACCAGCTTTATTTCAGTCGGCTTTTTCACAAGTTGAAAGGATATTCGCCGAGAGAATACCGAAAACTGAGAAACAAATTCTGAAATCCACAAAGAGGATACCACCGAATTATCAAAACAATGATTTGTAATATCCTCTTCTCACTTTTGCTATTCTTATTTTACAAACTCAGCCGAATAATAATACATATACTCATTATCTGTATCTATGTATAATCAGTACCTCCTGTATTTTGAATATTTATCTCTTCATATACTCTGTACTGGCAGATGCAAAATCGGACATTATTTTCCGAAATTTAGTAAATCATCTTAATTTTACAGTTTCCATATGTGTTATCACCGAACCATGGAGTTTATATCATTGAAAAAGGGTATAAAAAAACAGTCTGCCCTGACGGAAAATTTTCCATCAAAACAAACTGTTCTTCATATTCACACTAATTATATTTTCTGAGCATAGTTACTTTTTGCGAAAATCTCAGATAACTCCGGAAAGAAAACAAAGAAAAAAATATTTTTTAACTCCATTTGCACTCCACTGGAACATCCAGACAGCCCGCAAAGCCTTTATTTATGGGCTTTTTCGCAATTTAGTCCGCTACTCAAACTCCCTAACTTAATCCTTGTCTTAAACATTTTTGTTAAGGCGTTCTGTTATGATTTGACTCCATTTGGTTTCATCTGCACCAATCACATGTGCTGTATGAGCTAATGTTATCAAATTGTTATCAGTATTATGTTATCACATGTTAAATAGATCTGCATGTGTTCCTGTATCGACCAAGGTCAATGTCAGAATACCATCTTCTTTTAAATATATTAGTAGCCAATCCGGTTGAATGTGGCACTCTCTAAATCCTTGGTATTTTCCTTTTAATTCATGGTCTCTATACTTTTCTTCTAAAGGAATATTATTCTGAAGCATAGTGACGATATCCTCTAAAAGAGATATATCAAGGCCTCTCTTCCTAGCTAATTTCAAGCTTTTCTTAAATTTGCCAGTAAGTATCAATTCATACTGCATCCATCAAGGTCCTCCATGGCATCAGAAAAGCTACTGTATCTCTTTGTTTTAGGATCCTTGCTAATTCTTTTCGCTTCTTCCATAGCCTCAATAACCTCTGGCTTATATTGTGGAACTACTACATCAAATGGAAGACCACCTCTCATAACACACTGTCTGAGGAATATATTCATTGCGCTGGACATATCCATTCCTAACTGCGAAAAGAGCTCTGTAGCCTGCTTTTTTAAATTTTCATCAATTCTTACCTGAGTAGGTACTGTAGCCATTTGAACACCTCCCATATAACACATTTGCCTATAGTATATACTCATTTCTTAATACCTATTATATGAAGAAAACCATCATTTGTCAATATTTAGGTTTACATTGTAATCCAAATGTATTATTCTGTTTTCCAATACTCATTAACATTCCTTAATGTAGCACCTATTATTTTAGGATTTCTTTTGTTGGATGTCCATATCATTTCGTTGGGACAAAGAAAATGATACAATTCAACGATGAACCCTTTAGACAGCAAAAAGGGTGTTCAAATGAACACCCCCATGAAGTCTGCTGCTCTTTAATTTTATGTATATGCTGACGCATTATTTTATTATTACACCATCTGAAATCTTGGTTAGAAAGCTCTCTAACTGAGTCTTTTTTCTTCCATAACACTCATATATGCTGGTCTGATGATTTTATCCGTGCAAATCATCTCTTCTATTCTGTGTGCACTCCAACCTACGATTCTAGCTACTGCAAACATGGCTGTATAAAGTTCTACCGGTATACCCAGCATATCGTAGACAAATCCACTATAAAAATCTACATTGGGACTGACACCTTTATAGATATGTCTTTTATCTGCTATGATCTTTGGAGCAAGCATCTCTATGTTTTCATACAATTCAAGATCTTTTTGCCTTTTCTTTTCCTCTGCCAGTTGTTTTACATAATCTTTAAATACTCTCTCCCTCGGATCAGAAATAGAATATACTGCATGTCCCATTCCATAGATTAAGCCCTTTTGGTCAAATGCATCTTTATCAACAATCCTTCTTAAGTATGCTTCTATCTCATCCTTATCTGAATAATCCTTTATATGCGCCCTAATATCATCCATCATTTCCATTACCTTAATGTTGGCGCCTCCGTGTTTTGGTCCTTTTAGCGAACACATTGCTGCTGCCATCGTAGAATAAGTGTCAGACCCGGATGACGTAACGACTCTTGTGGTAAATGTAGAATTATTACCTCCTCCATGTTCCATATGCAAAATGAGTGCCGTATCTAAAACCTTTGCCTCTGTAAGGGTATATTTCCTGTCTGGTCGCAGAAGCATCAATAGATTTTCCGCGGTGGAAAGCTGTTTATCGGGATGATGAATATACATACTCTCATTTTTTTCATAATGATTGTAAGCATTATATCCATATACTGCCAACAATGGGAACTCACTGATGAGCTGGATGCACTGACGCAGCGAATTGCTGACACTTGGTTCTTTTACCTTTTTATCATAAGATGCCAGGGTAAGAATACTTCGGGTCATGGAATTCATGACATCCTCCGAAGGTGCTTTCATAATGACATCCCTTGTAAAATTGGTTGGCAATGTCCTACACTCTCCAATAATTCTATCGAAGTCTTCCTTCTCTCTTTCATCAGGCAGTTTTCCCATCAAAAGAAGATATGCTATTTTTTCAAATCCAAACTCATTTTGTCCTAAACAATGAATCAAATCTTCCACTCGATAGCCCCGGTACCACAATTCCCCATCGCAGGGAATCTTCTGATTATCAACAATTTTTGAAGACACTATTTTTGATATGTTGGTAAGTCCTGTAAGGACACCTTTCCCATTTTCATCTCTAAGCCCTTTGTTTACGCCATATTCTTCAAATAACCGCGGAGCAATGTTATCATTTTTCAGACAAACTGCTTCCAATTCTTCAAAATAATCATTCATCTGCTCCGTTGTCATCTCTATTCACCTCCAGATTCTCCACCTCACTGCTCATAATAGTTTCCAACTGCTTCATAAGCTGTAGTAACTGAATCAAATTATCCTTTCCAAACTTTTCGAACACCTTCCCGTAATACTTCTTAAGTGTTTCTTCCTGCGCCCTTAACAGGCTTCGTCCGCTTTCAGTAATTGTAACATAGGTGCCCTCACTGCCGTTACCGTCATGAGACCATAATACATATCCTACGTCTCGTAGCTTTTCTACCATTTTAGAAATCTGTCGCATCGTCATCTGAAGCTTGTCCGCTAAATCCTTCAGATAGACTCGTCCTGAATAAATGTCGGATGTCTCCTCCATTGCAATATATTGTAATGCAATGTATTCCGGGATACTCATTTTCATAAAGACATCTTTTCTATGCTCCCGGTTAAACAAGTGCCTTTGGTATATCAATTCGTTGGACAGCTTTATAATATCTGTATTTCCTATAGTTTCTGCCATATTACTCCTCCTTTATTTAAAATAAGGGAAGCAACAAACTGTCACTTCCCTTCGTAAAAGAGAATGGATTATTTTAATAGCCCATTTCCGGTTGTGCCGGCATTGCAGGTGCTGTTTCCTTAATATTTGCCACAGCAGCTTCCGTTGTTAATAAGGTTGATGACACACTAATCGCATTGGAAAGTGCACTTCTTGTAACCTTGACAGGATCAATAATTCCTGCATCGACCATATTGACGTACTGTTCAGAAATTGCATCAAAGCCTATGCCCTCATCTGACTCCTTTACCTTATTGATGATGACAGCACCCTCTAGGCCTGCATTTTCAGCAATGGCACGAAGCGGAGCCTCCAATGCCTTGGCTACAATCTCTGCTCCTGTTCTCTCATCACCCTCCATGCTTGATATCATGTCATATACTGCCTTTTGTGCGTGAACATAAGCAGATCCGCCGCCACTGATGATGCCCTCTGACACAGCAGCCCTAGTGGCATTTAATGCATCCTCTATACGATACTTAGCTTCCTTCATCTCTGTTTCAGTTGCGGCTCCAATCTTAATAACTGCAACACCACCGCCGAGCTTAGCCACCCGGTCTACCAGCTTATCCCTGTCGTACTCAGAAGCATCTGCAGCCTGTCTCTTAATCATTGCGATTCTTTCTTCAATGTCCTGTTTCTTGCCCTCGCCATCCACGATGGTTGTATGTTCCTTTGTTACTTTAACTGATTTAGTCTGTCCAAGCATATCAACTGTGATATCCTTTAATTGCATGCCAAGGTCATCGAGTACTGCCTGTCCACCTGTCAGAATTGCAATATCCTTTAACATCTCCTTACGACCATCACCATACCCCGGTGCCTTTACAGCTACGACCTTGAGTGTGCCTCTCAACCTGTTTACGATTAGTGTTGTAAGTGCTTCACCCTCTACGTCATCTGCAATAATCAGCATTTCTCTTCCCTGCTGCATTACCTGCTCCAATATAGGAAGAATATCCTTTATATTAGATATCTTTTTGTCCGTAATCAAAATGTATGGATGATTCATATTAGCTATCATCTTTTCTTTATCATCACACATGTAAGCAGATAAATAACCGTTGTCAAACTGCATTCCCTCTACAACCTCTATCTCTGTCTGCATCGTCTTTGATTCTTCTATTGTGATGACGCCATTCTCTCCAACCTTTTCCATTGCATCGGCAATCATTGTTCCGACTTCATCATTACCTGCAGATATTGCAGCAACCTTTGCAATGTGATCTTTTCCGGTTACAGGCTTGCTCATTTTAACCAGTGCTTCAATAGTTGTATCTGCTGCTTTCTTCATTCCTTTTCGCAAAATAATTGGATTTGCACCTGCTGCTATATTTTTCATACCCTCGCCTACTAGAGCCTGTGCCAAAACAGTTGCCGTTGTCGTGCCGTCTCCTGCAATGTCATTCGTTTTGGTTGCGACCTCTTTCACAAGTTGTGCACCCATATTCTCATAAGGATCTTCCAGTTCAATCTCCTTTGCAATCGTAACACCATCGTTCGTAATCAAAGGAGTTCCGTAAGATTTATCCAATACAACGTTACGTCCCTTAGGTCCGATTGTCACCTTTACTGTATCTGCCAGCTTATCAACGCCTGCTTCCATCTTTTTTCTTGCATCGATATCAAACAAAATTTCCTTTGCCATGTTAATTCCTTCTTTCTACATATAAAATAACTGTATTTTTATTTTACTACTCCACAATTGCAATAATATCGGACTGATTTACGATGATATATTCCTCATCCTCCAACTTAACATCTGTACCGGAATACTGAGAATAAATCACACGGTCGCCTTCTTTTACCTGCATTTCTGTTTTCTTTCCATTCTTTTCACTTCCAGGTCCTACTGCAATGACAACAGCTGTCTGTGGCTTTTCTTTTGCACTATCCGGTAATATAATTCCGGACTGGGTTTTTTCTTCTGCTTCCTGCTGTTTTAAAACAACACGCTCTCCTAATGGTTTTAACTGCATAATCATTACCTCTTTTCTTTATTGTTAGCACTCTCTTGTATTGAGTGCTACTTATTTTGTAAAAAATATATGCTTCATATGAAGCATATATAAGCAGTTTGTTTCCAAACTGTTTGTTTAAAAAGGATTATAGCACATAAAAAACCTATGTCAACCCATTTTTTCAAAAGAAATAAAAAAATTGCACACCGATTACTCGGTGTAACAATTCCTAGTCATTCTCCAACAATCTGTCTATATTATGACTAATCTGCTCAGACACCCGGTTAAATACCGCCAAAGAACTTTCATCAATTCCTTCCACCACCTTGGCGGTTAACTCTGCCCAGAGAATCTCCATTTCCTGACAAAGATGTTCCGACGCATCAGCCAGCTCATATTTCACATATCTACGATCTTTATCATCTCTTTTGCATACAATGTATCCTTGTTTAACAAGATTCTCTAAAGTAGTAGACATATGACCTTTATTCATCTGCGTGTACCGACATATATCCGTCAATGTTGTTATATCATCATAATGAGATAGCAAATAAACAACTTCCAGTTCCAATCTGTTTAGGTTTGTCTTATTTTTTACATCAACCATAGCTTTTTCAAGAAGACGATTAAACTTTCCACCTCTCAAATTTTTTTCAATATTCATCAAAATTTCACTCCTATTTTGTTTTTACTCTTTTTACAAAATATCAAATTAATCCATCAAAATTTTTTTCATGGGACATCTTATCATTTATCATATCATATCGCCTACATTTTTTCCACATAAACCACCCCAGTATTTGACTGCCCGAGTGCCATCAAATCCTATTTCTATACTCTTACTTCAAATCCATTCTTGAATATGAATCTTATATCATCCTTAGCTTTTACAACCACTTCCTGCACAAGGCTGCTCCAAATCCCGGCATCGAACTCGCAGGTTAAGCCGTCCTGCTTCTCCAAAGTGCGAATGAACCCTTTGAACAATTCTCTCTTCGCCTTCTTGCTTTCTATCTGCTCGGCGATGTCATCATACTTAGCTTTTGACTTTTCATACCTTGCCGTAAGTTCGGCATAGCGTTTTTCATACTCATCTTGGTCTAATGCCACACGGCTGTTCTCTGCAATGGCAATCTGCATCTGCTCCGAGATGATATTAAGTTCTGTGATGCTATCCTGTAAATTCCTGTCAAGTGAATCCGTCTCACAGACCATTTCCATCATAACTTTGGTGTTAGCAAGAATCTCATCTCTTTCAGAAAATAACTTGTTGGCTGCCTTAATGAATAATTCCTTTAACTCATCCTCGTTGCTATGATGACTAATTTCTAAACAAGGCTACCCTAAATCCCCTCATCGAACAGACATTGATATTTATATTGCAATGTCCTTTTCCCTCCTCGCTGTAGAATTCACTACCTGTTCGCATTTCTGTTTTTCAACAACCTTCTGCTTAGCCTCCATCCGCTCTTTTATAGACTTCGGCCTTACAAATTCCTTGAACTCTTCCACTAATCCTTTTACATTAAAGAACTTATCATATTGCAGTACTTTATCCTTCCATGTTTTCACTTGAACCATTAGGTCATCAATTATCCCCTGCATGTGTTCCAGTTCCCGATCATAGATTTCATTTAATTTTTCCAAAGTCCCTGGTGCCTGCGCCATATCAATAAGACGGTTGAAATCTTTCTCAGAAATTTTGACTGATGGCTCACTTCCAAGAATAGAGGGAAGCTGTTTTGCATTCTTACGAATCACCGCAAGTTCCTTTGCAACAGGCTTTCCAGCAGCCAATACTTTATCAATTTTCTTTTCATATACTGCATAGCGTTTTTCCCTGTCTTCGATTTGCTCATTTATTTCATCAAGATGCTTTTTGCTTTCTTCAACTTCTTCCCTTGCATCTGCAATTTCAGCACCTACTGATGCAATCACACTCTCAGCTTCCTGTTTTTCGGCATTTAAGATTTCAAGTTCTGCCGTCAATTCCTCTGTAGCCCGCATAGCTACCTTATATTCGGGAATTGTGTAATTATCACGTTTTACTCCAAGGATTTCTACCTCAATCCCCCGCTCCAAACACAATCCTTTTAAATATTCACGTTCTCTTTCCTGCCAATGAGTTGTCTCATTATCTGTCTTTGAGACAGCCGGAGCAATCCCCATTTCCTGTAAAGCCTTTGTAAGACTATTTCTTGTATGCATCTTTGTTTTATATCCATGTGCTACAGGAATATAATCAAGATGCAAATGTGGTGTTGCTTCATCCATGTGGAGAACCGCATTAAACAAATACAGATTCGGATTTCGTTCCTGAAAACTTCTGGCATATTCATCTAATATTTCACTTGCTGCTTTTGCGTCCACAGATAGATTTCCCTCTGAATCCAGGACACCTGTATCATCCTTTTTTCCAATCTGTACAACAATCTCATAAAATTGTTTCTCTCCATTTCCGGAATTCTTTATGTCCTTCAAATAATCCGTAACCTGCCGGTCCTTTCGTTTCTGCTTTGCATTATATTCTGCTATCGCTTCACCAAAGAGCTGATTATAAGCTTCTCTGATTGGCTGCTTAATATACTCCACATTCCATGCAGTTCGATTACGATCTACATTTTCCGCAATAAAATCTCTATTATTATGGGATATGCTCCCTTTTCCTTTTACAAATGAAATTGTTTTTCCCATAGGCATTTTCTCCCTTCTAAAACCATTCTTTTTCACTATGCCCGCCTAAGCGGGTTCCCGGCGCATACCGCCGGGGTTCTGTTACTCTTTCCAAGAGTAATTTTTTATTAGTTTTGACACTTCGCATCAAAACATAAGTCGCTCTTCCGAGGGACTCCTGCGGAGAGCTTCTCGCCAACGATAAAAACTGTTGGCAGGTACACAGGTCATATCTTGCAAAAGTACATCGGCTTCGATATGACCTGCTTCGCTTTCCTTAAAATGTGGCATCATTTTTATGCCACATATATCCGTTTGGCATCATTGTGATGCCTATCCAAATAGATCGAGGAAATCGAGTGCATCCTCCCCGAGCAATTCCGGTTCGTCTGATTGGGACTTTGTTTCATCATGATCCTCGTCCCTTCCATCACCTGAAACAATAGCTCCATTTGATACGCTACTGCCTGTCTGCATTGTCAGCTTATTTGTAAGCTTATCTGCAACCAATTCAGCAATACGCTCCGCAAGTACATCATCAGCATTCCTTTTCGTTGAACCTGATAAAATCAGTTCAATAGCAACTGAGTTCTTCGATGCATTTTTCTTTTGCGCCATTTCTTCAAGCATTTTCCATGTTTCCATATCCCTTTCGTTGTCAGCCCGAAATCTGAGGCTTATCCTTTTATCCTTCATAAACATTTACCTATAATGTAGAAAAGAGAGCTTACGCTCCCTTTCTCATTCTCACTTGTGTCATATACAGGCTCTCATATCCCTTTGCAGTAGCACATATATCTGAAATGATTTCCACACTGTCTGTATCATATGTCCCAAAGTTTCTGATAAGACATCCTCCGCCACCAATGATGTGAAGCTTGACCATCTCCGGATCATACTCATATTCGCTGAGCTTATCAAAAATTTCTACAGTGTATTTTTCTGCCTCAGTCTGCATCACTGATAAGATGCGATTGGATGTATCGGCTGTTCCGTTTCTAAGGAAATCTTCAATCAGGCTCTCATCCGGCAGCTTTCCGCATTCAGCCTGTACAGCGTTATAAATGCGCTTTACACACTGATGCACGCCAAGCTTGTCAGTATACATCCGGTCTGACATCGCTCTGCCGTTTGTAATTACCAGTGTATTCATCGTGCCATTGCCGATATCAGCAAGCATATGTACTCCTTTATATAATGGCATCGAAGCAACAATACCGGCATATCCCTGAGGGTAGACAGCAACATCACATATTCTGATATGATAGCTTTCATTGCAGAATTTGAAATCCACCTCGGAATTTCTCATCAGATAATCTTTGAAACCCTGTCTCTGGTTAGAAAGCCAGTTCAGAGGAAGACCGACTGCAAGAAGCACGTCCGCCGTACTGATATTTCTAAAAGCAAGTTCCTTTGCAATTGCAGCCAGGGTAAGAATATAATAACCATCATCCTCATTTTTATTGGCAATGAATACCTTATGGTTCTCTCCAATCACATAATACTTACCATCATACTCCAATACATTAGATGCGATTGCCAGTTCCGATGCATAGCACTTAACGCCACTCTTGAATACTGTGTGACGGGTTTTCATATTTCCATATCCATGATCAATTCCAATTAATATTTTTCCGTTAATGTTAAATCCTTCCATATAATTACCATGCCTTTCTTTAAATTCTGCGAATTTGTGCTTTGCACAAATTTGCTGTGTGAAAAAACTACCATATATGGTTTTTTCACACTTTCTTTCTTAAAAATCTGCTCCTGTTTACAGAGCGCGTTTACAATATTTTCCATTTTTTTGTCTTTTGATTTTTTCCTGTTTACTTTGTTTACAAAGCTCGAAAACCGCTAAAATTCAACATTCTTCTGTAAACAGATGCGTTTACGGTCATGTTTACACCGGCTTGTAAACGAAATTTGTAAACAGGCTAAAAAAAACTTTTTTATTGAAATGGCAGTTCTGTATCATCCGGTACCTTTATATAACCGCCACTTGGTTCATTTCTTTTCCAGCTTCAGTGCTTCCCTGTAAATCATAAGTGTACACACATAATCTTCCGAACAATCATCAAGCCACTCCTGAATCTGTCCCACTTTGGTATCCTCAGGCATGAATTCCTTCTGCATTACTTTCAGGTATTCTTCCATATCCTTTGAGAGTTTCAGTTTGTAGTTCTTATGCTTATAGTAGAAATCCATCATCTCCGCCCAAAGCTGTTCAATGTACTCATGGGACTCATGCTCGTCCTCAAGAATATGCTTTTTCACTCGTTCCGGATGAACCATAATGGGAGCAAATCTTCGATTCCCGGTTCTGTCCAATGGAAGAAAATCAAGCGTATTGCTTGTACCGACAAAGACACATTGTCTTGGTCTATCCTCAGGATGTGTTTCATAAGGAATCTTGTAATTATCCTTAGGTCTGCTTAAGAAAGCTTTGATCTCTTCTACCGTTTTTGCATAAGAATTTCGGCATCTTGATCATACGATTACTTTTCTTCGTTTTAGGAGTCGTGACCACATCCTCACCATGAATTCTCTGATATGATTTGTTGATGCGTAATACTGCTTTATCAAAATCAAAGTCTGCGGGAGTAAGCGCAAGCAGTTCTCCTTCACGGATTCCACACCAGTAAAGAATTTCAAAAGCATAATAGGAAATCGGACGATCCATTATGGCTTCTGCAAATTTCAGGTACTCTTCCTTTGTCCAGAATGACATTTCCTTGTTTTCCTCCTGTCCCATACATCCGGCATTTCTTGCAGGATTTATATTCAGCTGATAATATTTTGCTGCATGATTGAATAAAGCACTCAGTTCCGCATGAATTGTTTTCAGGTAACATTGTGATAATGGCTCCCCATTTGGCTTTTTCAGCTTCATCATTGTATTCTGCCAGTCAATCACATCCTTTGCCGTGATCTCTGACAGTTTCCGTTTTCCTAAATAAGGAAGAATCTTCTTTTCGATAATTACCTGCTTTGTCAGCCATGTATTTTCCTTGAGCCTCGGTCTGACATCCTGCTCATATAATTCATAGAAAGCTTCCAGTGTCATATCAATATCAGCGGTCTTTTGCAACTTGAACTGAGCCTCCCATTCTAAAGCTTCACGCCTTGTGGCAAAACCTCTCTGGCACTTCTGTTTATTCTGTCCCGTCCAGTCCTTGTATCGCACCATCGCATACCAGGTGCCATTCCTATCATTCTTATAAACCGGCATTATGCATCCCTCCTCTCATAATTCTGAGTCTGATAAAAATGCTCATAGAAGAATTTTGTATCAATTCTTCCCTGTATGGTCTGAAATCCCAGATCCTGCATTTCTTTGTTAAGCTTTCTGATCAGCTTATAAGCATAACTTTCTGATACTCCTAAAATCTCTTCCACATCTGAAACTCTTAAAAACATTTTTTCCATAATCCTTCTTACCTTCCTTTTCTTAAATCTGTTATTGTGATACTTGTCGTTTCCCTTTGACACTTTCCTGGCGGGTAACCTCTGGTTTCATTAGCCTAATTGACTGTTTTGGACTGCGCCGTTTCCGCTCCCTCCATACGCTCCCTTTCGATCATCGCATACTTTTCCGGAGTCATAATCATGTCTCAGACGATCATTCAGTTTTTATCTTAAACTAATTTGTTTAAGTCTTTGTGAAATCTATAATACTAAACAATTTTGTTAAAGTCAAGTGAATAATTAAACTTTTTTGTTTAATTTGTTCTTGAGTGCACTAAACAAATATGTTAAAATAAACAGTGTCAAACAAATACAGGTGTGATGCTTGCATCTCTACCTGTATTGTTTAGACACGTAAACCACATGAGGAAGTAGCCCGCAGGGCGGATTCTGAATGGGGTCAGATTTCGGAGAAATCTGGTTTATTTTTCTTATAGGTAATTGCGAAACTCGCGATGCTCGTTCGCAATCTTGAACTTAAACAGGGAAGGATTCGTGCTTAGCACGAATCCTGGAATAAAAAGTGGATAACCGGACATTTTAGGCGCACTTTAATAAGC
>NZ_VULP01000044.1:0-15037 GCF_009697165.1 Anaerobutyricum soehngenii
TATTCTCTACAACATGCGTATAACATCCTGAACCAGCAGCCACCTGTCTTAAAAAATTCCTGCAGGCAATGGTATCTGCATCTGCTCCACATACACCTTTTGGTTTCGCCGGTGATAAACGACATGGGCCATTCGAACATAATCTACAACATACTCCCTGTAATCCATATCCACACTTATTCTGCTGCTTCACCATACGATGATGTGAAGTATCCATCGGTGCATTCTCTAAAAATACCTCCAGCACCTTATCCGCACTGCTGCAAATCTTATCTGACATTATATAACCTCCTCCTGATTTTCCTTTCATTCTTTCATGAAATTTTCCTAACAAGTTTTCCTATTCATCGCAATTATCCCAATTCGCAGTACTCCTGCTCCAGAGTATGTTAAAAAACATTCCAGCACAGTTTTCTACAATATCAATAATTATTCTCATTATAGCAAACCAACTCCATTCACTCTTGGATAATCCTTTCATAAAATAGGGAAATATAACACTAATTTTTGTCTTTTCATGATTCACAATAAAATCTGTAATATTTCTATAAGAAAAAGAAGCTCAGACAATCCTGATTTCTTTTCGTGCGGACAAACAGATTACTTATGATAAACAGGTATTTTATCGCGGAGACTATCTTTTTCTTCAATCTCTTTACTATCAGCTTCTGATGGATAAGATCTGCAGGAAATTGAAACGGAATGATAACAGCAAGTACCTCTAACCTACTATAACTTTGTTAAAAATCTCTCCTTGTAATTCCTTTATATAATGAAATCGAATTATTGTATCATCTTTCATAATAATATATTCTTTTACAGGATCTATTCGCTTCACATATTCCGTTTTCTTTTCATAATGTCCGCCTTGTTTTCGGGCATCTGGTGTAAAATAATATGTAGAAATCAGAGGATGTTTATATTGGGTTTGCAGTAATATCTGTAATTTCTGATCTAGCTCCTCTTTTTCTCGTCCTGATACCTGATGAAATTCTTCCGTAGTTCTAGCAGTTTCTTTAATCTGTTCTCCATATCCAGTTAAAGCTGCAAATGGAGCAAACTGAGCTGCCCTGTCTGCAATAGGCATCTGGGGGTGTTTTTTTGATACATGATGCGGAAGATTGATAATATCGTCATACTTTCCCATTATGCTTTATGCCCTCCTATCTGTCCATTTCTTGTTCTTGTTGTTGCACCTTCTTCGTAACTTAACCCTCGCAAAACTGCATTTTTTCCGTATTTTTTCTTAATATCAAGAATAGATTTTTGTAATCTACGTTCTTTTTCCTGTTCTTTCTTTAATGCTTCATAATCAGTAAACAGATCTAACTGCTGATATACCTGTCCTTCTTTTGGCATAACTTTAGTAGCAGTTAATGTGAGCCGCCGGATAAGGAGTTCCTTATCAATTATCCTGTCGTAAAGACTAGAAACAGCAGTTGTAATTTCTTTTAGTGAAGAAGTTGGTATATCCAGATTAATCGTACCATGTGCGTGTTTGGGGATTTTTCTTCCATAACGGTCTGTTGCAACCTCCCCACTGTATTTCTGTCCTTGTAGATTATCCCTATCATAACCTATTGTGAGGACAAATTGCTTTGAAACAAGCTTCTGTTCAAAAAGATCAAATGCAATCTGTTCCGCCATTTCTAAAACTACAACCTTTGCTTTTTCTGAGGAATAAGCAGAAGATAATACCTGTCCGGAACCGATACTTTTTGCTTCTGGTTTATATACTTTTATATCTGCAATCGTGCAAGGTTCATATCCCCAGGCATGGTCAATCAATAACTCAGCATTAATGCCAAATAGTTTATAAAGTAATTCCTCATTATGATATTCCTTTTCTTTTCCAACAGAGCATCTGGCAACGTCTCCCATCGTGTAAATCTGATATACAGCAAGCTTTTTGGCATAACCTTTCCCTACCCTCCAGAAATCTGTAATCGGCTGATGTTCCCATAATTTCTTTCGATATGTTAACTCATCCAGATAAGCAATCCTCACACCATACTCGTCTGCCGGCACATGCTTTGCCATAATATCCATTGCAATCTTTGCAAGATATAGATTCGTACCAATCCCTGCAGTAGCTGTGATTCCTGTTTCTTTTAATACATCCTGTATCACTTTGGAAATTAATTCTTTTGCTCCCATCTGATAATTTGTTAAGTATCCTGTCAAATCAATAAAAACCTCATCAATCGAATATACATGAATATCTTCTGGAGCAAAATACCGAAGGTAGATCTGATATATTTGTGTACTATATTTCATATACAATGACATTCTCGGAGGTGCTGTAATATATGCCAGTGCAACCGAAGGATCACTTAATTTATCTGAATGAAAAGATTGTCCTATGAATTTATGCCCCGGAGCAGTTTCCTGTCTTTCTTTATTAATCCTCTTCACTTTCTGTATTACTTCAAATAAACGAGGACGTCCTGGAATACCATATTTTTTTAAAGAAGGAGAAACGGCAAGACATATGGTCTTTTCAGTACGGCTCTTATCGGCAACAACAAGATTCGTTGTGAGAGGATCTAAGCCTCTTTCCACACATTCCACTGATGCATAAAATGATTTTAAGTCAATCGCAGCATATATCTTATCCAAATCTATCCCCCTCCTTAAAATAACAACATTATTGATTTAGTATACCATACATATGTTCTTTTATCCACAAATATCCCATACTTCTTAACATATTTTTCTCATAAAAGTGCTAAATTTTTTATGAAATAAAACGAATTACTATTTGTAATTAATATTTCCATTACATTCATATCATATCCTAAGTTACAAAACATTGATAACTTTATTGATAATAAATATAGGGCATGAAAAAAAGCCGGAAGCCACCTTTTATCTGTGACTTCCGGCAATAAATCTATTCTTTCTTCTTCCTGGCAATCAATACTCTCCGATACTGCCGCATTTTTTCTGCACCTACCAGTGTAAAGTATCGTTTTACCAATCATCTCTAGCTACTCCTTTCGCTTGAAAAAACTAGTATACTGATTAGCCCTCAATACATCAAGCAACGCAAATTAACATTCATGCAACGCCCAATATTACAAGGATTCATTAAGTCCTCTACAAACCGAAATTTGTAGAAATCCTGATCGGACATATTGTCGTTCTTGATCTTCCTAGCGGTTTCCATGACAGCTTCCGCCAGCGGGCGAATATCCATAACAGAGGTGTCCTCCTGGTGCTGGGTGCTGATAAGAAATGTTTGAAATGCTTTTTGAATTTTACAGAAAAGAGGATTGGTTTAATGAACATAATATATGCAGATTACAACATTTATCATAACAGCATTGATATATGCACTTATGCCGGATATATTCTTCGGATTGATTGTGCAAAGGCAGAGGAAGGATTAAAGACAACACCTAATTCAGAGTGTGCCTTGAATGCTTTGGCAATAGACAATCCTGTGAAGTATGCTCGACTTTATCTTGACGGTACTATGCAGATGTGGATAGATGCGGAAGATTCGTTGGAACTATGGTAAATAATTCTGATTTCAGGAAGTTATTTGATACTGTATTCAACAGTTAGAATATCGGCTATAAACTCTCTTTCTGTATCCTTTGCCTGATACACTCTTCACCATATTCTTCCCCTAAAGTTTTCAGTCTGATCATTCGTTTCATACCCGGAAGCTTTACAGCTAAATATTTGCCTTCTCCATGGGCATTCTTGATTTCATATCCCTTATTTTCCATCTGGGAAAGAAAACTATCAAAAGAGGCTGCCTGTAATATGCATGCATCCACATCTCTCTTTACCATATCAGACCATATAAATTTACCGTCACGGTATCTGTTCCATTCCCTGTCCGTCCTCTCCCTTTTTCCCGGCTCTTCCTCGAGTTCAATCGTTGAAAGTCCATATTCCTCACATAACCGGTTTGTTATCGGCTGTATATACCTCTCCCAGTCACCTTTCTTGTAATGATATTTTTTCCCGTCACGAAAAGAAACACTGTTAAACACAATGTGTGAGTGCGGATGACCTGTATTATCATGGACGGCATACACAGCCTCATAATCATTGCCAAGATAAGGTTGATAATTTGGCTAAGGATGTGGAGTTACAGAAGATGGAGAAGAAATGGGATGAACTGTATGAGCAGACACATCAGGAAAGCGAAACTGCGTCCATTCAGTCTCAGCCTGTAGCTTTGGTATCTGAAAAGGAATATGAGTATGGTGCAGATGCATTTGAGATTTATATGAAGGAAAACAAAGGAAAAATAAAGCTGGAGATGAAGGAAGTCGCTGTACAGAAGAATGAAAAGGCAAGATAGAAGATTAGCATGGCTATATAAGGGCGTATCATCGAGATTGGTGGTGCGCCTTTCTTGCTTTTTTGTTAGGATTTGAACTTCTTTATGAATGGTGAATTGGCGGTCAAATTGTTGATGTGGTGACATTATAACGATAAAAAAACATCCCATAATAGGAGCAGAGACACTTGGTAAATCCCACAAATTGAGAGAACTGTCAGACATTGTTTTGATGCACCATGAGCGTTTTGACGGGAAGGGTTATCCGATTAGTAAAGCAGGAGCAGATATACCGATAGGTGCAAGAATTATTGAAATATGCGATTCGATTGATGCTATTACATCTAACCGCTGTTATCGTAAAGCACATAATTTTGATTACTGTTATGAGGAAATAGAGAAGAATCTGGGGAAGATGTATGACCCGATTGTGGGTATAGATGTACTCGATAACTGGGATGAGATAACAAGTGTGGTCAATAGATAAGCTGTATTTATTAAAAAAAGCATTCTGAATTTCTCGTAGAATTTTTGTACTATATATGCTATAATGTTGAAATAAATCTAGGTTAAGGTTTATACATATATAAGCAAAAGGAGGAGCGTAGATTGAGTCATTTACCATTAAACATTCGTGTCCCAATCGAGGAAGATAATCCCAGCATTATTCGTATGGAAGAAAAGTGCATAAAATGTGGTATGTGTAAGGATGTATGTACCAACCAGATTGGTGTGCACGGAACATACACATTAGAGCAGACCTGTGGGGAGGCAGTATGCATCAATTGTGGGCAGTGTGCCAATGTGTGCCCGGTAGACAGTATAACGGAAAAATATGAATATAATTATGTAAAAGAGGCAATCAAAGACCCGGATAAGGTTGTAATAGTCAGCACATCCCCTTCAGTAAGAGCAGCACTTGGCGAAGAGTTCGGTATGCCAGATGGCAGCTTTGTACAGGGTAAGATGGTGGCTTTACTCAGAAAGCTTAGAGTTAATTTTGTTCTTGATACAAACTTTGCAGCCGATTTGACAATTATGGAGGAGGCAAGCGAGTTAATAGAGCGAGTTACTAAGAACACCGCACCTTTGCCACAGTTTACCAGCTGTTGTCCAGCTTGGATAAAGTATGTAGAGACATACTATCCTGAGATGATTCCTAATCTCTCAACAGCAAAAAGTCCAATTGGAATGCAGGGACCAACAATTAAGACATTTTTTGCTAAGAAGAAGGGAATTAATCCAGAGAATATTGTTAATGTGGCACTTACACCATGTACGGCAAAGAAGTTTGAAATTCGCAGAAATGAAATGAACGCTGCAGCGAAATATCTTGGAATTGATGACATGCGTGACATGGATTATGTTATCACTACAAGAGAACTGGCAAAATGGGCCAAGGAAGAAAATATTGATTTTGCCAGTCTTTTAGATAGTGATTATGATGATTTCATGGGCGAAGCTTCTGGAGCTGGTGTTATTTTCGGCAATACCGGTGGTGTTATGGAAGCGGCGCTGAGAACAGCATACGAATATATTACAAAAGAGAAATCTCCAGAACAGCTTTTGAATTTTACACCTGTAAGAGGTTATGATGGTGTTAAAGAGGCAACTGTAAAAATTGGAGAGCTGGATGTAAGTATAGCTGTCATTTATGGAACTGCTAATGCGGGAAAAGTAATTGAAGAAATAAAGAACGGAAATAAACAGTATCATTTTGTTGAAGTTATGACGTGTCCGGGAGGCTGTATCGGAGGCGGTGGACAGCCAAAGAATGTTATGAAGGACAAGGATGAAGTCAGAAAAGCAAGGATTCAAAGCCTGTACACGAAGGATGAGGCAATGATTATTAGAAAGAGTCATGAGAATCCTGATATTAAAAGAGTATATGAAGAATTCTATGGGGAGCCATTAAGTGAGCTGGCTGAAAAAATGTTACACACTTCATATGAAGACAAGAGCGAAATATTAAATAGAAAAGGAGATAATGAAATGGATAAATGGGTATGTAGTGTATGTGGATATGTACATGAAGGAGAGCAGCCACCGGAGCAGTGTCCAGTATGTAAGCAGCCGGCATCGGCATTTAAGAAAGAAGATGCAGTATCATCAAAGAGCAAATATGCAGGAACAAAGACAGAGAAGAATCTCTGGGAAGCATTTGCAGGAGAGTCACAGGCCAGAAATAAATATACATACTTTGCTTCTGTAGCAAAGAAGGCCGGATATGAGCAGATTGCAGCATTATTCTTACAGACAGCTGAGAATGAGAAAGAGCATGCCAAGCTTTGGTTTAAGGCGCTAGGAGAGCTGGGGGATACAGCAGAAAATCTTTTACATGCAGCTGAGGGTGAGAATGCTGAGTGGACAGACATGTACGAGAGAATGGCTAAGGATGCAGAGGAAGAAGGATTCGCTGAGTTAGCAGCACAGTTTAGAGGTGTTGGAGCAATTGAAAAACTTCATGAAGAGAGATACCGTGCATTGCTTAAGAATGTAGAAGCAATGGAGGTATTTAAAAAGAGTGGAGTAACTATGTGGGAATGCCGAAACTGTGGGCATGTAGTTGTAGGACTTGAGGCACCAGAGGTTTGTCCGGTATGTAATCATTCACAGGCTTATTTTGAAGTAAGAAAAGAGAATTATTAATTAGTCTGTGTCAGGTAAATAACCCGCGCTAACTAACAATGCCACCTGAAATCAGCTGTGGCAACGCTATGGAGCGTTTACCTTAAAGTACATGGTGGACCTCGTATCACAGAGATTTTCTCCTTTCTTCGTCTAAAAATGAGTACAAAAAAAGGACATTCTTCTGAATATCCTTTTTTTGTACTCATTTTTCTATTTTATTTTTTAATTTTTACTTTCTTTCCAACACCTCTGATTTTAAGTAACTTCTTATAAGCTTTTAGCTGCTTCTTTGGAACTTTAATTACTGCTTTTTTATAGATTCCCTTGAATGCCTGTTTTCCAACTTGGCTATTCACTAATTTTGAAGTTTTCATTTTAACCGTCTTTAGATTAGAGCATCTATAGAAAGCCCTTTTTCCAATATTCCTTATATTAGCACCTATTGTTACTTTCTTTAACTTTTTATAGTTCTTGAAGGCATTGGCTGCAATCCCTGTTACTTTATATCTTTTTCCACCAATCTTTACTGTCGATGGAATGTTTACAGATGTAATATTTTTACTAGCTGGTTTCACATATAAAACTGTCTTTTTCGATTTTGAAGTGATCTTGTAATAGTTTCCTTTTATCTTTTTTGTCTTTGCCGAACTTTTTTTATTTTTACTTCCTGGTCTTGTAATCTTATTTGTTTTCATGTTCTTCGACCATGTAATCCGACCGTTTTTTACTTCAAAGGCATAACCTTCTGCATAACAGTTACCTGTATAATCTGCCGGTATACTAGATTTTGATTTCCAGTTTGGAAGATATAAGAGTGTATCCGTATCCATCCCGATTATGTCCGAAACAACATATTTTTTAGTCGCCTGCAAATTTCCTACTTTAACTGTCACTGTAGCAATTCCATATTTCTTTGCCGTTATATTTCCATTGGAATCTACAGAAACTATAGATGGATCAGAACTGCTCCATGTAGCCCCAGTATTCGATAATTTACACTTAAAACGGCATAACTCGTTATGAACTTTACCAAATATTACTGGATGCTGCCATACAGCCGGATGTACTTTTCTTACCTCACTTTTTTTAATCACATCATAAGTATATTTTGGTGTTAAACAATTTTCATTAGCATTAATAATTAAATAAGTATCCTCTGGATTAATAAACAAATCCATTTGAGTACAAATGGTTTTTCCACTATTTACATAGACTTTATAATTTGTGTTATCATGTGCTGTTCTATTGCTCACAAAACAATAAGTCACATTACAAAAATATCCCCTATTTAATTCTCTTGGTACAATTTTAGGCATATCTGTTGCAACTATTCCTATTCCTACCCTTGAAGTTATGTCATCATCTTGATATGAATAACTTCCTATTTTTTTTATATGATTTAATACTTTTTGTGTTCCATTCCTATTCTCTTTCCATAAATTATCATCATACATATCATAGCCATCTATATTATCTATTTCCATAGCATCTTTACTTATGTATCTATTATTGTAAATATCAGGATTGCTTGCTGATGCATCTCCTCCCTGTGCCTGCAATGCTATGTCCATTGCTGCTTCTGTAAAATTTGCATCCATTTTTAAATCTGACAATCCATTACTTCTTCTCTGCTTATTAATCTCCTGAAGAACTTGCTCCGCCATCCCATAAAATTTTTTTACATCAACTTTTGCCTTTACCGTTGCGGCATTGGCATGTATTGTTCCCAGTCCCATTAAACATACAAAAACAAGTAATGTCAGTAACAAATGCCCTTTCTTCATTATTTTTTCTTTCATAACTTCCTCCTGTTCCGTACCGAATTTCAGCACATTTATAAGTAGATTTACCGGAGATTTTCGATATATATCAATCCCTCTCTAACTTTTATGTTTAGTTTTAATATATCATATTTTTTTCACTATTCCAGTATCCTAGCCAGCTTTTTTCATTTTTGTGCGTGCTGAATTTCGGCACGTTCTAAATTCTTGGGAAACTGTGCTTTCCATATATCATATTCATCCTGTACTTCAGATACCAGAGGTACATACTCCACTCTAAATTTACTCTCATTATATCCAGCAACTCTATTACAGCTTTCTAAAAAACTGGCATATTCCCTTGCCTCTATTTCTTTTACAAAACCAGCCTTTAGCTCTTTTTTTCCGTTACATTTCTCATAAACATTCCACTCAAATTCTCCTGTTGCATTTCCTTTATTCCTTGTATATTCTTCTTTTTTAGCCGCCCATAACTCAAGATATACCATCAGTTTCCTTATAGCTGTATTATTACTATCAAAAGTTAGAAGAATCTCATCTCTTGTCTTTGTTATTTCCAATCCATATTTTTCTTCAAGATAAAATAATATTCTAATAGCATCTTCTTCTGTCTGAATATCTATATCATTTAATGCTGACATATCTATACCCAAAGCTTCTGCAATTTTAATCCGTATATCTTCTTTAGGAGCCATCATGTCTTTTTCATATTTTCTTATACGGGAATCTTGTGTTCCAATAGAAAATCCTACTCTTTCCCCCAATGCTTTTTGAGTCAGCCCCCGCAATTCCCTGTACTTTTTTATTTTTTCTCCAAGTGTCATTCTCTTTCTCCTTCCATTCCAATCTGCACAAAAAAAGCAGGTAGATATTATTCTCCTGCTTTTTTTGTCATGTGCCGAAATTCGGTACGTTCATTTAGATTTAATTCTCAGTTCTTTCTTTCGTTCTTCAAGTAATTTTTCAATATAATTTATTAGTTCTGGATCACTTTCTTTTCCTATGATATACGAATATATTCCCTTTTTATCCTCAGTCGTTGTCTTATCATCTATAATCTGCCCTACCAAAAACTGTTCTCTGGTTTCTACGGGTACAAAAGTTCTGGCATAATTTTTTGTTGTTTTTTTAAAGCCTGCTACTGTTACAACTTTTTTTCTGAGCAGACTATTTATAATCAGATGTATAGAGCTGTCTTTCCATTCTCTCTCTTTCGACTTTTGAATGATCTCTGCTGAAGTCAACTCCTCCCCTTCATCCCATAAAACTTCCATCACAGCAAATTCACTTTTAGTTAATCTTGTTTTCATTATTTTTTCTTCTCCTATATTTTCATTTTTAATTATATATATTTGTATTAAAAAAGCAGAAAAACTTAGAAAGTTATGTTGCTTTAGGCTTCTTTATACAGTAGTTGACATTACATTATATAATTGCTATTATATTATTAACAAACAACCAGCAGGGTGCTTTTAAGCTTCCCATTCTGGGGGTCATATCAGTTAATAAATAAGCTGCCTATTCCGCCAAGAACAAAGGGCAGCTTATTTATTTTTCAAATTCAGAATCGCAACTATCAATAACGCAACCGTTAATATTATATTAAATTCCTCATATGTACTCATAAATATACGCCCCCTTTCTGGTATTCTCCAGAACAGGAGGCAGCTACCCTGCCGGTCATAAAGCAGGTCTACATTTTACAATGTTCCTCTGCCTGTCTACTATATCATGTATTTCTTTTTACTTCCACACTATTTTCAGATGATTTGATCCATTTATTTTGATAAAAAGGAGTATCTCTATTGTGGATCAAGATACTCCTTATGCACAACAATGATTGGGGATTTTTGCTGTGCAAATCCCACCTGTGCTTTTGAAGCAACGGACAATGATGCCGGGGAATACACCATCTCCGCAGGCGGGCATAAAAATAGGATACTTCTTCTTTATATTGAAGGTATCCCTCTTAATTTTTCTTATAAATGATCATTTTATAACAGCATTTACTACCAGTCGGTAATCATCCCCTTTTTTCTTTCCGGAACAAGTAGACAGTGTAAGGATCTGTCCTTCTTTTTCTGGTTTCTTTTTAATAGGATAGTAAGCGTTTTTTTCTATTGTCATGGATAACCAATCTATCCATCTTTCATCCTTCTTGTTCCCTGTGAAATCCGTTAGGTATGTTGTACTTTTATCCAGACAGTCATATACACTATATACTGTATATTTCATTACTTTTTCCGGCTGATACAGGTATATCTTGTTATATTTTTTATAAAAATCTTCTGATTCAAACTCATGAAGCGAACCAAACATAGATCTTGTACGCATATTATGACCATAAAGGATTAAATGCTTATCCTCAAACGATGCTCCAGGCTGAATGAAGATGGATCCGGCATAGCTGGATTCCCCTTTATAATCCTTATGGAGATATTCATTCCATCTGCTTCCCCGTAAAACAGGATAATCAATCCTGGTTCCCGGAACTTTTATCCATCCAACAATGTCTGGATTTATTTTTTTTAATTTTTCCCAGTCTATGCCGGGATCTTCATCACCTGTTTCCTCTGTTTTTACATCGGATTGCAGGTCTTCTAATATTTTTTGGTTTTTCCATAATGGATATTCTTCCCTGAATGCCGCCCCTATAAAGATCATTGACAGACTGATCAATACGGCAATGGCTAGTAAGTAAAAAAACTCCCTTATCTTTCCCATACTGTATTTTTCTCCTTATTATTTTTGTGCTGGATTTCAGTACATTTCACATATCATGAACATAACACCACATATTTATAAAATTCCCCCGTCAGAGCTATTGACATGATCCTTCTGTGTGGTCTATACTGGATTTGCTGAAAAGTTTTCAGCATGATCCAATCTCGCAGACCGTTTCAAAGACGGTCTGTTTTTTTATCCCATCTTATCCATATCAAACCAGATAGATGGATAGATTATTATATATATTATTTTATATATCTGTCTCTATATATTTTGCAGGTAACTCTTTCGTTTCTGGAACCGTAATCTCTTCGCCTTTAGAATCGTAATTTCTTCGCTTCTGGAACCGTAATTTTTTCGCTCCTGAAAAAATACAGGAACGCTAAACTACAGTATTCTCCATTTTAAAATCATGCTGTACCTGTGCTTTATAATAAAGCCCTATTGTCAGCGGAGCATTATACAGCGATGCTAACAGGTAATTATCCGGCTTTCGGATCTCTCTTGTATTCCGGTTAAGGCATTCTATGATATACTCTATATGTTGTACATTTAATGTCTTTATCCGGTTCTGCACCTCATTTACTGGGATTTCTTCCCCTGATATTTTATATGTATCCCTGTCTGAGATATAAACATTTGCCATTATCTCTATCATAGCATCTATTATATTTTTATCCGTTTTGTGCCGTTGCATCAATATTTCATATTCTAACTGATGCCGTATCTTTTTTCTGTAAAACTCTCTCGCATGTCTTTTTTCCAGAATCGTAATTTCTTCGCTTCTAGAATCTCCCCTTTGGTCTTCCTTTCCCGTAATACTTGTCTCTGCTATAGTTTCTTCTCTTTTATTTTCTTGCATCTTATCTTCAGGTAGGTTCTGCTCCATCTGTTCTTCAGGGACAGTCTCTTTTGCACCTTCTTTATGGACAGCCGTAAAGTTCATCACATAAATAATGTCCGGCTTACCCTGTCCTCTTTTTTTCTTCTCGATCAGTCCAACTTCGGAAAGCTGTTTCATTGCTTTGCTGATTGTACGATCACTGCGTCCCAGTTTTTCTACCAGTTGTTTCAGATTGTATGTGATATATAAACGACCAGTATCTTTTTCAATCCAGCTATTTTTTCTGGATAATGCCAGCCTGGATAATAATACTCCATATAATATTTTCGCAGTATCACTGATCCCCCTGTACTCCTCTTCCTCCAAAAGCAATGCCGGAATCTGGTAAAAGCGGAAGTTTTCTCCCTCTGTATTGTAAAAATAGTCCAATCTCATCTTTTTTCTCCTCTCTTCTCTTTTACAATGTAAAGGGGAATATCCTGGAAAGGGATCCCCCTTACATGAAAGTATATGCTGCACACAAATAGTGTGCGAATTCTGCCTGTGCTTTTGCAGCTACGGCATGGTCTTCTCCATCCGGCAGGCAGAATGTATGTAACACTGATTTTTATACGGACTGTCCTTCTTCGTTTACGCAGTCCTTTAGCCATTTTTCAATCAATGCCGGACACCGCAGGATCTCTTCGGAAAGGAAGTGGCTGATATAACTGGAAACCTCTTTTATATCTAAAGAATTCATATATTCCTGACGGGTTAATCCTGCTGTTTCTTCCCTTCCTTCTTCCACTAATTCATCCATCGGGACGGAAATTTCCCTGTCCGACTTTCCGGCAGGCTCTTTGCAGTCTGTTTCTTCTGTTTCTATTTCTGGCACCATATCTCTTTGTTCTTCCCTCCTTTCTACAAGCTCTGGCTCTTCTTTTTCTTCTTTTGGGCAGTACTGGTCAAGCAGGGCCACATACCGTTCCCATGTAATGGATTTCTCTGAGATAATGATGTTTTTATCCGAGCAGGAGATTCTGATCTCCCCTTGTGATATTTCATAGGAAGTACTCCCATATCTCCCTTTTAAGAACTTTACAAGTGCTTTTCTGGAGACAGTAGACCTGTCATATTCATCTATACCCAACAGCCGGTACGATACCCGTATCTCTACTGCACCCGGTTCTAAATTCTTCTGTTTATATTCTTCTATATCCACATTTTTTGTGATCCCCTGTTCAATCACTTTCTTCTGCATCTTTTCCGGCAGCCTCGCCAGAGTGAGTGCGGCAGATTTTTCTATCTCCCCTTCCTTAAATTTTTCCATTGCCTCTGGAAGTAAATTTCTGGAGATCTGCTGATATTCTTGTACTGTAGCCCTTGCGATTCCCATTTTTTTTGATAAGCGTTCTACCATCCTTCCTTTCTGTAAAGATGGAGGGAATTCTTCTGGATGCTCTCTTAAAAGTTTTTCCATCTCTGTGATCTCATGCATCAACTCATACGGTTTTTTCGTGTGGTATCCATTTGAAGCCATTACACGAAAACTTTCCTGCACCGCACTGACATTATTAACAATGCATGGAAGAAAAGCAAATTCTTTTAATCCCCTTTCCTCAACAAGCAATTTACAAGCCTGACAGCGCTTATGTCCTGCAATAATCTTATACTCATCTGTATCTAGCTTGCTTACTGATAAATTCTCAATCACTTCTCCTGTAGCCTGAATTAAATCTGCAAGTGATTCTATCTCTTCCTTATCACGTGCCGGACAATACTGTTCTACATTTTCTTTTAATTTTGAGTAATGTATCCATTTGATTATTCTGCGTGGATGCTGCTCTTCTTTTTTTATCTCTTCCTTGTTAAATATATTCCCAAGCTTTGCCATAACCGATACCCCCTAATCCTCAAGAAGTTCTTCCACCAGATCTACAAAATCCTGTGCTACATTACTCATAACACGATGCTTTGCCACCGGCTTATAAAGGGATAACGCATTATCAACAATCGCTGTACGGCTGATACATGACTGCATAAACGGATAATCATGCTTAGCGATCAGATCCTCTGAAGATAATTTCTGTGCTTTGGTGTTCGACACCATGTTTGCGAATATCTTCCATTCCAAATCTGGATTGTTTTCCAAGATCTCATGGTAAGCATCTTCCACCATTGTAAGATTATCCCGGCAGAAGTTATCAAATTTCACTGGGGTAAGGAACACATCCGCAGCATACAATGCATTCATTGTCAGCATATCAAATACAGGGCGGGTATCAATCAGGCAGACATCATAGTCTTTCTTTAAATATCCTAACGCTTCTTTCAGTCTCCACGGAGTTTTTTGCTCTGTGATCTTAACAGAGCCTTTCACAATATCTATATCCTGGTATTTTGTGCGATAGACTGCACTATTTATCCCTTTAGGATTCTCAAGAACATCTCTTATCGTTTTACTGTATCCGTTTACCTTTGCAAAAAATCTTGTACAGTTACATTGTGGATCCAGGTCAATAACTAATACTCTTCCACCCATTTCCGAAAATGTATAAGCTACGTTTACTGTTGTGGTGGTTTTTCCAACGCCACCTTTTAAATTTGCTACTACATATACTTTCATTTTGTCTCCTCCTATAATTTAATGGTACTGTAAAGTTTTACAGTCCTATTTTTGTTTAAAACCTTATATTTTCAAGGATTTCATCACTTTTTACGAATAAAAAAGCAATGACCCCCTTTTTCATGTATAATGTAAGTGACCAAACTCAA
>NZ_VULP01000045.1:0-11098 GCF_009697165.1 Anaerobutyricum soehngenii
GGGGTGCATAGTTACATTCTAAGAATTTATGATAAAGGTTTCCACCACCGGAATGGCGGTTTCCTTAAAAACGGATTTGCGGTTTCCTGAGTCCGGACAGCAGGGACACGGAACCCGGATTATTCACTCTATAATTCAATAATAATTTTCTCAAAGGCAGATTGAAGATGTATCACATTTTCTTTCTGTCTTTTCACTTTTCATATATCCCTTAACTAAATTAACGAAAATCAACCCTAAAATCCATTTTACCTTTCACATGAGCAATTTATCCTCTAAGCATATAAAATTAATTCTAGCACAAATAGCTTAAATTTCGTCTAACAATCTCAGGTAGAGAATCTTTTATTACATCCCATATCTAATTTCAAAAGGTATAAACTTATACCTATTCACAATTTCACAAAGAGAATTCATTAGAAAACAGTTATGCTGTAGATGCTGATGAAGATATTATCTTTCTTGTTAATTTCTTTATAAATATTTCAATTTTATACAATTAAAATTACAGCTAACTTGCTCTTTGTTCGCACAAAAAAAGAAACAGCCAAACATATATGTTTGAACTGTTTCTTCATTTCTGAAGACCTCTAAGCATCGCTAAAACTGTCTCCTGTTCTTTCGTGCTTAAATTGTCCCATATTTTAAGTATTTCTTTTTGTGATTCCGTTAAATCTACTGGATTTTTTTCTCTGAAAAATTGTGATAAAGTTACTCCCAAAGCTACACATATTTTTTCAAGAGTAATCAATGACGGCAGACTTTCCTGCGTCATAATCCTGCTAAGCGAAGACTGAGAAATCCCGGACAACTGCGATAATCGGTATTTACTGATGTCACGCTTTTCACACAAAGAAATTATATTCTTCGCAACATACTTCTCTATATGCAAGTAAATACACCTCATTTCCATCATTACATTATTCTATTGTACCTGTAATGATAGAAAATTATTAGATACTTACTTTGCAAGTATTTAGTTTCAAATCCAGAAGTATATTTTTAAAAATAAAAAGGGTTGAATAGTATATTGAAAAAATTACACATTGCCCTGGATTTTTAATCTATTCCTATTCTTTTTTCGTAGTCATTTCTTTTATATCTTTTTTTGATACTTCTTTCCATTCAATTAGAAAAATTGGATACATAATATGAAGCATACATGAAAAATTGCTCCAAATAGTAATAAACAAATCGGAATAATATATAAGAGATTTCTGTATGGTATTTTATCATAAAAATATCCTAAAATAGTCATACACACAATCCCCAATAAATAACTTCCACAAGATAAAGCCATAAGTTTCCGCTCAGATAATTTTCTTTTTTTAATTATCATTTTCTCCCCTCCTTTATAACAAAATTATACCGAATAATATTAGTATAGTCAATAAATTAAATACGAACATTTATTTTTTCTATTTTTATTATTTTTTCTTTTACTTTTGTTAATACCATCACTTATTCTGTATTGGAAAAGATAAAATCAGACATGCTTTTGAAAAAAATATGAAAAAATTTTGTTACTCTACCTATAAAGCTTTTGATAGGGTATTTAGCAACCTCTTTTACAAGTTTTTTCGCATAAATGAAATATTCCTTCACTAACTGCAAGCTTCAGAGTATATTTGGACGGTACTTTCACAGAAAATTATTTTTCTACTAATCACATATGTGAGAGTAAAAAATGCCATATAATTTTGAAAAAATCAAAAAAAGAAGGATCTATCAGGAAATAGATAGTTCTAAACAGGAGCATTTATACCAAGTGCCAGAGAATGCTGTATATCTTCTGAAAATGCATTGGCAGTCATAAAAATAATCGGAATCGTCTTTTCCAGTTCATAGGAACTCCTGCGGATTGCCATTGTTACCTCATAACCGTTCACGACAGGCATCTGTACATCCATCAGAATCATATCATACTCTCCTAGATCATAATATTCAAATTCTTCTAAAATTTTTTCACCTTTCTCACAGATTGTGCACTCTGCACTTTCTATCTTTAACAGTTCCTTTAATATCTCTACATTCAATTCATTATCCTCCGTACACAATAATCTCTTTCCTTAAAGGATACTATCAACCTTTTCATTCTTTTCTTCCCGTACTGCTGAAGAAACAAATCTATCTTCTGCAATTCTCAAATCTATGAGAACCTCAAAACAGCTTTTCTGCCCCAGTTCACTCTCCATATCAATGGTACCAACCAGATTTCTGGTAATAGCCATTCTAAGATTGGTTCCTTGTATCTTATTAGTCACAGAACCCTCAGCATGGGGAAACGGATCAAAAATTTTACTTTTGAAATCTGCTGACATACCCATGCCATTATCTCTGACTAAGAAACGGTACTTTGCATAGACAGATGACTTTGTCTCACATTCTTCTAGCAGAAACTGAATTTTTCACCTTCCTGTGTGTATTTCATTGCATTAGAAAGTAAGTTTCTGAAATTTACATCAGATGAACCTAATCCTCGTTCATCCATTCATGCTAGATGTTTTCTTTTGCGACAGTAAGCGTCTGATTTTTCTCAGCTATCTGTGAATGGAATATGGTATTGAATTTAGTAATAAAATCTAAAAGGTAAAAATCTATATACTTAAAGACTATTTTCCCTGCTTCAATATTACTCATATCCAGCACATCATTAATAATTCCTAATAGATGCTGTGATAAAATATCTATCTTCTCTGCACAAAAAATCTTGTTTTCATGATGATATCACACAAAAGAACGATGTGTTTTATTGTGCATCTTTTTATTTTTATTTGTGGCATATGTCAGCTATATAGTTGACGCGTCTCAAAAAATTAAGTATACTATGTTCAAAGGAGATAACTATTATGAGCTTTGAGAATTATTTTCCACTATGGAATGACTTAAATACAGCACAGAAAAAACTAATTTCAGACAATTTGATTACACGGAATGTAAAAAAAGGAACGATCATTCACAACGGAAACCTGGATTGTACCGGATTATTACTGGTTAAATCCGAGCAGCTTCGAACTTACATACTTTCAGATGAAGGACGAGAGATTACACTTTACCGTCTGTTCGATATGGATATGTGTCTTTTATCCGCCTCATGTATCATACGCTCCATTCAATTTGAAGTAACCATTGAAGCAGAAAAAGATACTGATCTTTGGATCATCCCTGCTGAAATCTATAAGGGCATTATGAAGGAATCTGCACCCGTCGCAAACTATACCAATGAGTTAATGGCTACCCGTTTTTCTGATGTCATGTGGCTGATTGAACAAATCATGTGGAAGAGTTTGGATAAGCGTGTTGCTTCATTTCTTTTAGAAGAGACCTCTATCGAAGGAACAAACGAGCTGAAAATCACTCATGAGACGATTGCTAATCATCTTGGTTCCCACAGGGAAGTTATCACTCGAATGCTTCGATACTTTCAAGGCGAGGGTCTCGTCAAACTCTCCCGCGGCAAAATCACAATCCTTGATCCAAAAAGACTGGAAACACTCCAAAGGTCATAAAATTGTTTTTCTGTAACATATAAAGAAGAATCCTCCATTTATCAGAATTATGAAAGCCATTCTAATAAATGGGGGATCTTTTTATATTACGAGAAAATTATAAAAATATTATGATTATTTTTAATAATCCATACCACATGCATATGACTTTTCAATCAGCGCACGGTCATTGACAACTGCATCATAGAAGCGGAATCCGCCGGAGAAGTTGTATGTTTCATATCCATTTCCTTCCAGAATACGACTGGCAATATAACTTCGCAGCCCACTCTGGCATATCAGGTAAACAGGCTTTCCCTTCTCAATTTCATTGATACGTTCCCTTAGTTCATCTACAGGAATGTTTTTGAATCCATCCATATGCCCCATGTTAAATTCACCTACAGTTCTCACATCCAGCAACACAACGCTTTTATCTCTAGAAATCTTATCCATATCTTCCAGATGCCATTGTTTTAAGGTACCTTTTGCTATATTGTCTATCATGAATCCGGCCATATTTACAGGATCCTTGGCAGAGGAATAAGGCGGTGCATATGCGAGATCCAAATCCTTCAGCTGGGTTGCCTTCAGCCCTGCATGAATTGCTGTTGCCAGCACATCAATACGTTTATCAACTCCTTCATATCCAATAATCTGAGCGCCAAGCAAACGATAGGTCTCTTTTTCAAAAACCACCTTCATGGTCATCACTTTTCCACCAGGATAGTAACCGGCATGACTCATAGGAGAAAGAATTACTGTATCTACCTCTAATCCTGACTTTTTGGCATTGGTTTCATTGATACCTGTAGTGGCTGCTGTCATATCAAACACTTTTATAATGGAGCTTCCCTGACTGCCCAGGTAACGACTATCACCACCACAAATATTATCAGCGATGATTCTGCCCTGTTTATTGGCTGGTCCTGCCAAAGAAATCAGCGCATCATTACCCGTAACATAATGTTTTACCTGAACTGCATCACCTGCAACATAAATATCCGGTACAGAGGTTTCCATTCTGTCATTCACTACAATACTTTCCTTGATGCCAAGTTCCAGACCGGCTTCTTTTGCTAATACTGTGTCTGGTGTGACTCCGATTGCCAGAACTACCATATCAGCCTGAAGGGATGGATTATCTTTCAACAGGGCCTCCACTCCGTTGTCTTTTTCTTTAAATCCTTCTACTGTATAGCCCAGTACCAGTTTTATCCCATGCTTTCTCATTTCATTATGGATCATGGATGCCATATCCGGGTCAAAAGGGTTCATCAGCTGCTTAGGCCGCTGGACAATCGTAACATCCATGCCAAGCTCTCTCAAATTTTCTGCCAGTTCCAGACCAATAAAACCGCCACCTGCCAATACAGCCGATTTTGGATGATTCTTATTTATATATTCCTTTATCCGAAAAGTGTCTTCTACAGTACGAAGTGTAAAAAGTTTATCAATACCTACTCCGGGAAGTCTCGGCTGTGTTGGCTTTGCACCTGGAGAGAGGATCAGCTTATCATAGTTTTCTTCAAATATCTCACCATTCTCTAAATTTTTCACTGAAACCGTTTTACGTTCCGGATGTATGGAGATAACTTCATGATGAATTTTCATGTTAATACGGAAGCGTTTAAAAAAACTCTCTGGTGTCTGTAGTGTAAGTTCTTCCGGGTCTGTGATCACGTCTCCAATATAATATGGAAGTCCACAATTTGCATAGGATATGTATCCGGATCTTTCAAACACAGTAATTTCAGCATGTTCATTCAGTCTGCGTATTCTTGCTGCGGCTGTAGCTCCTCCGGCTACACCGCCTACAATTATTACCTTCATCTTATTTTTCCACCTTTCCTGAGTAAGCTGCAATGCCACCGATATTATTTACTTTAGAATATCCCATTCGTTGCAGTATCCCAGTTGCCTGGCGGCTTCGTGAACCGGAATAACAGTATACAAACAGTGGGATATCCTTATCCCACGCTACAGAAGCAATATTGTCAAGTTGCTGCAACGGCACATTTTTACTTTCTGGTATATGTCCTTCCTGATTATTCCTGCGGTGTACGTACATCCAGCAGAACTGCATCATCAGTCCTTTTATATTCTTCTATGCCTTGATTAATATTCGACTGTTTAAAGAGATCAAAAAATCCCATTAGCACACTTCCCTAAAGCATTTCTAAAATCGCATTCTTAGGTCTCGCCCCTGAAACCTGCTGTACAATCTTCCCATTCTTCATAACCACTAAAGTCGGAATGCTCATAATACTGAACTTATTTGCCAGTTCAGGCTCTTCATCTACATTAATCTTTCCTACTTTAATATCTCTACGCTCACTTGCAATCTCCTCTACAATAGGTACTACCATGCGGCAAGGTGCACACCAAGATGCCCAAAAATCTAAAAGAACGGGTTTATCGGAATTCAGTACTTCGTTCTGAAAATTATTTTTATTGATATTAATAGCAGACATTTTACAGTCCTCCTTATCTTTTTCTTTTTGTAGATTTATTATAGTCTTAATTTCATTTATTTTCCGTGATTACATCACCATACCTCATTAACTTAACTTCTTGCCATACCATCTACACTTAATATAACACCCGTAATGTAACTCGCCTCATCTGAAGCAAGAAACACAAACGCATTGGCAATATCTTCTGGCTGTCCAAGACGACGCAATGGAATTCTTTCAATCATAGGTTCGATAACTTCCTTTGGCACGGCCTTCATCATATCAGTTTCTGTAATCCCAGGTGCAACAGCATTAACACGAATACCTTTAGGTCCTAGTTCTCTTGCTAATGATACAGTTAATCCGTTTACTGCAAACTTCGATGCCGGATAAGCAAACCCACTTGGCTGTCCCGAAATACTCACCATGGAAGAAGTTGAGAGAATGACCCCCTTGCCTCTTGCCACCATACATTCTGCTGCTATACGAGTAGTATTAAATACTCCTTTTACATTTAGATCCATGACTTTATCGAAAGTCTCCTCTGTATAATCCATAAATGGGGTGTTTTCTGAAATCCCTGCATTATTTACCAGTATGTCGACACATCCATATTTTTCAGTTACCTCTTTAAAAGCCTTTCTGACAGACTCCATGCTTGCCAGATTTGGACTAATTCCAGCAACTATTGCATTAGGATATTTTTCTTTTAATTTATCTACAGCAACATCTGCCGATTCCTGTGAACTTGCTGCCAATACAACTGAAGCACCTTCCTTCAAGAATTTATCAGCTGTAGCAAATCCTATACCACGGCTTCCTCCCGTAATGATTGCAACTTTATCTTTTAATCTCATTTAGACTACCTCCTTACTTTGTTTGTAGTTACATTATAAGCAAAAGGTAAATCATTTTCTGTGATATCATCACAGACTATCGCAATAAAAAACCCTGTTGCTCACACGCACCAGGGTTTTTGTTTATCTATCCTTATTTAAATAATCAGAATTTTATTCAACTTCTGAAAACTGATCTTTTCCAACATTACATAATGGGCATTCAAAATCTTCCGGAACATCCTCCCACTTTGTTCCTGGTGCAATACCACCTTCAGGATAACCTTCTTCTTCATCATATTCCCATCCGCAAACGTCACATACATATTTCATTAGTTTGTTACTCCTTATAAATATATTAATACACAGCATATATTACTGTTGTATCTGAATTATTTTGTAATCTTAGCACGAATGTCAAGTGTTTTTAGCATTTCCATAATCCATGCAGGTTGCAATACGCATATACTTCTTCTACCAATTCACCATCGCAAAGACAAAAATCTGCTACTGGCTCCTGCCCTGGATTTAACTGTTTTCTATATATTCCCTGATTGGTACTTAATGTAATCCACTCAATAAAATGCTCTTCAAACATAGGATGTTTTGTCTCTCCGACTACAACATGAACATGACTACCTTCCACTGTATATACAGGTACATGCTTCTCAACAGCAGCATCTGTCACTCCTGCTTTTAATTCCTGCATAGGTTCTCCGCAACAAATCACGGGTACACCTTTATCCTTTACCATTTCAATAATGTTCTCACAATGATTGCATACATAATATTTTACTTCCATCTTTTTTATCTCCTATGTTTAAAATTTAAAATCCAATTATTTCTGTAACTTTTTCAAAGCAGCCGCCGATTTTTTTAACTTTAATGCTTCTTCACCAATTGATGCAGAACCAACAAAACCACAGCCTATCATTACTGCTTTTTTTAATAATCACTTGCTTATTTATAATAATCTCTTCTCTTTAATAGTTCTCTTCACGTACTTCAAAATAACTCTGTGGATGGTTACATACTGGACATATCTCAGGTGCCTTTGTTCCTACCACAACATGTCCACAGTTACGGCATTCCCATACCTTAACTTCGCTCTTTTCAAATACCTGTGCTGTTTCAATATTCTTAAGAAGTGCACGGTACCTTTCCTCATGATGCTTCTCAATCTCTCCTACTGCTCTGAATTTAGCAGCAAGCTCTGGAAAACCTTCTTCTTCAGCTGTTTTAGCGAAACCTTCATACATGTCTGTCCACTCGTAATTCTCACCTTCGGCAGCTGCTGCTAAATTTTCTTTTGTATCACCAATTCCCGCTAATTCTTTGAACCACATCTTAGCATGTTCTTTTTCGTTATCAGCTGTTTTTAAAAATAGTGCAGACATCTGCTCATAGCCTTCTTTCTTTGCAACAGAAGCAAAAAAAGTGTACTTATTTCTTGCCTGGGACTCTCCCGCAAATGCCTCCTGTAAATTTTTCTCTGTCTGTGTTCCTGTGTATTTGTTTGTAGCCATTTCATTTACCTCCATTTTTTAACTACTTTTTCAAAATCTGATGCCGGGTGTTTGCATATAGGACATATAAAATCATCGGGTAATTCTTCACCTACATATTCATATCCGCAAATCCTACAACGCCATATTGTCTGACCATCATCGGTTTTTCCAACTTCCCTTGGCTTAGGTTTTATATTATTCTGGTAATACTCATATGTAACTGAAGGAACATTACTTAAAGTTTCCATATCGGTTATCTCACCGATAAACATCGTATGTGAACCTAAATCTTCTGTTTTATTAACAGTTACAGAAATGTATGCATTTGTCCCTTCCGTAATATAATAAACACCATTTGTACTCCTGGCACACTTATCAAATGCTTCAAACTTATTGATATTTCTCCCTGATTGGAAGCCAAAATGTTTAAATAATTCAAACTCCACACTCTGACTCAGAACTGATACTGTAAATTTTCCAGTTCTTTTGATCATATCATGCGTATAATTTGCTTTATTAACACAGATACTTAGTTGGTTTGGTTCTGAAGCCGCCTGAATTGCTGTATTAATAATACATCCATTGTCTTTTTCATCTTCCTTGGCAGTCAATACAAACAATCCATAACTCAGCTTATACATTGCTTTCTCATCCATAATTTTCCTCCTTGCATTTTGGGTAAATACCTTTAAATGAAATATCATAATCTAAAAATTCAATTTCATGAGTATTATGATTTTTTTATAACAAGTCCGATATTTCGTCCATATCCACATCTGAAATCTCACCATATTCTACACACCTGACATGGTAGTGTTTTTCAATATGAAATCGAATCTGTTCGGTCCATCCGGGACTTCAATCTTTCTAAATGCACCTTACTCTACCAATATATCAAGATTTCTATAAACAGCTCCTTTTCCAATTGTAGGATACCTTTCTTTTATAAGGTCATAAACTTCATTTACTGAAACATGCTTTTTCATCTCAGATACAGTATTTCTTAGCAGATCTTTCTGAATTGTGCTTCTTCTATTTATTATCCACTCTCCTTTATTAGGATTTATTATTAGTTAGAATTATATGCCTATTTTAATCTATTGTCAATTAATAACAGAAACAGCTCTTATTATCATAATAAATTAACATTACAGACTGCCTTTTATTTAAATTAATCATTTAATTATTCTTTTTTCCGTTCAAAAACATATTCTGCATATGATGATAAATCAGATCGGAATGAATAACCTAGTCTATCAAATTTCTTAATATCCTCAGGATTTTCAATACTATTTTCAGCCATGAACCTAACCATTTCACCACGTGCCATCTTAGCATATGTACCTTTTGTCACCAGTTTATCTCCTGATAACTCACAAAATACAATCGTAATATATCTGTCCTGTGGTGTCAGATACTTTTCTATACATTTTGAGTATTCTTTTGATGCAAGATTAATGATAATCCTACTGTCATCGATTACTGAGCGGTATAACAATTCTCCCCAGTACTCATACAGATTTTTTGCATCTCCAATTCCAACCTTTGCCTGCATTTCAAGACGATAAGGAGTCACACCATCCATTGGTTTTAAAATGCCATAAAACGCAGACAAGATTCTTAAATGATTTTGCAAATACTCAAACTGCTGGATTTCAAACACAGATGGTGCCATATATTGAAATGCAATCCCTTCATATGCTAAAACAGCCGGAGTAAGCCTGTTATAAAGATCCATATTTTCCAATCTGTTAAAGTTCTGCTCTGCAATCTTGTCATTACATTTCCAGATAGCTTTCAGTTCTTCTTTTGATTTGCTTTTCATCCAGTTTAATACTTCTGCTGTCTTATCAATATAGACAGGCAGTTCAACCGGTGCTAAGTTATCGGTATCTACAATCATCTTTTTTGCAGGTGATAAAATAATCTTCATTATGCCAATTCCTTAAGCATATTTTCAGGATCATCTGCCGCCTTGACTTTATCATTTGCCTTTATAATGATTCCCTGCTCATCAATAAGATATGTAGTTCTTACTACACCCATAGATACTTTTCCATAATTTTTCTTTTCTTTCCAGACATCATATGCTTCAATAACTTTACGCTCCGGATCTGCTAATAGCGTAAATGCCAGTCCGTATTTTTCTTCAAATCTCTTGTGAGACGCTACAGAGTCCTTGCTTACTCCGAGAATAACAGCTCCCTTCTCAGTAAACTGTGGATAACGCTCAGAAAAGCCACATGCCTGTTTCGTACATCCTGCTGTATTATCCTTGGGATAGAAATATAAAATTACTTTTTTTCCTGTATAATCCGATAATCTATGTATTTTCCCATTTTGATCTGGCAACTCAAAATCAGGTGCCTTGATTCCTACTTCCAGCATTATTTATTCCTCACCCTCTGTAACTTTCTCTTTTTTTGCCTTTTCTTTCCTATTCCCGGTAATCATTTTATGACCTGTATATATCGCCATTACCATACATAACATGGAACTTAAAGCAAAGTATTTGTGACTTGAGTTTAGCTTTTTATATCCAGTGTAAAAGGTCCCAAGCATTGTGACTAATGCTCCTACTGACCAATATTTATGTGCTTTCATGTAATTCCTCCATTTTTCCAGTGTATTTAATTATAATTATACTCCGTCATATAGCAATTATCAATCAGATATTTTTTATATTTATACAGTTTGCACAACAAAAAGAAACGTTGCTGTCACATTTTATTGCAACAGCAACGAATTACATCTGTCGATATGAAACAAATTGGTATCATTGCCAAGAAAATATAGGCAAGAATTTCTCA
>NZ_VULP01000046.1:0-9825 GCF_009697165.1 Anaerobutyricum soehngenii
ACGAAATAAACAACAGGCTGAATAGCAAAGTATGCCATTCAGCCCATTACATTATATTTTTGTATTCTATAAACCTATGATTTTATCATCAATCTGAGAGGTTTACACAGAATAATTTACACTACCATCTATTTCGGTTCTTCCCTATTTTTTACGATTTAAAATTATTTAATTCTTTTATTTGAACGTGATATTAAATCAAGAACTTCTTGAAAACTGAGATTCTTCTCCTTTGCGGCAGAAAAAATCTGTTCCATTTCAATACTTTCCCGTTCTTTATTTAATGCAATCAACTCTGTTTCACATATAGATATTTTTCTTTTAACTTATTTATTTGAGCAGTTTTTTCTTCAATTCTAGTATATACACTTTTAGGTTTTCTAGGCATATTATGTTCTCCATTCTTTTATTTATTAAGGTACATCTGGAATGGAATTTATTTAATAAATTAAAAATATAAGGGATAGAATGTTCTCCTATCCCTTATATTAAGTAGACTTTTATTTCCATTTTATCGGGGATATTAAACTGAGAATTCTTATAATAATACTCAAGAGTATCTTTTGTAAGATTTCTTGGAATAGTAAATGCCCCGATAAATAAAGGATTTTTGATTAATGTTTCATGCTTATCGCTGCCTGTGCTGCTGCTAATCTTGCGATAGGTACACGGAATGGTGAACAGGAAACGTAATCTAATCCAATTCTATGACAGAATTCTACGGATGATGGGTCTCCACCATGTTCTCCACAGATACCACAGTGTAATTCAGGTCTCTGACCTTTTCCTAATTTAACTGCCATATCCATTAACTTACCAACACCATTCTGATCAAGTTTAGCAAATGGATCGTTCTCGAAAATCTTAGCATCATAGTAAGCGTCTAAGAACTTACCAGCATCATCTCGTGAGAAACCGAATGTCATCTGTGTTAAGTCGTTTGTACCAAAGCAGAAGAACTCAGCTTCTTTAGCGATTTCGTCAGCTAATAATGCTGCACGAGGAATCTCAATCATAGTACCAACTTCGTATTTCATGTCAGAACCAGCAGCTTTGATTTCTTCGTCTGCTGTCTTAACAACAATCTTCTTAACGTATTTTAATTCTTTTTCTTCACCTACTAATGGAATCATGATTTCTGGAACGATTGTCCAGTCAGCATGTTTAGCCTGTACAGCTAATGCTGCACGGATAACTGCTTTTGTCTGCATAACAGCGATTTCTGGATATGTTACTGTCAGACGGCATCCACGATGTCCCATCATAGGGTTGAACTCTTTCAGACTTTCAATAATAGCCTTAATAGTTTCTACCGATTTACCCTGTGCATCTGCAAGTTTTTTAATGTCTTCTTCTGTCTGAGGTACGAACTCATGCAGTGGTGGATCTAAGAAACGAATTGTTACAGGATTACCTTCCATAGCTTCAAATAACTGCTCAAAGTCTCCCTGCTGATATGGAAGAATCTTATCGAGTGCAGCTTCTCTTTCTTCTACTGTATCAGAACAGATCATTTCACGGAATGCATCGATTCTGTTACCTTCAAAGAACATATGCTCAGTACGGCAAAGACCAATACCTTCTGCTCCAAGCTCACGAGCCTTCTTAGCATCTGAAGGTGTATCAGCGTTTGTACGAACCCCCATTGTTCTGTATTTATCTGCCCAAGCCATAATACGGCCAAATTCACCAGCAATTGTAGCATCTACTGTAGGGATAATTCCATCGTAGATATTACCTGTAGAACCATCAAGAGAAATAGAATCTCCTTCATGGAATTCTTTTCCTGCTAATGTGAATTTCTTATTTGCTTCATCCATTACGATGTCACCACATCCGGATACACAGCAAGTACCCATACCACGAGCAACTACTGCTGCGTGAGATGTCATACCACCACGAACTGTCAGGATACCCTGAGCGCTCTTCATACCTTCGATATCTTCTGGGGATGTCTCAAGACGAACAAGAACAACTTTTTCCCCTCTCTCTGCCCAAGCTTTGGCATCTTCAGCAGTGAAGACAATCTTACCACAAGCAGCTCCAGGAGAAGCTCCAAGTGCTTTACCCATTGGTGTTGCAGCCTTTAATGCAGCAGCATCAAACTGTGGATGTAATAATGTATCAAGGTTACGAGGGTCGATCATTGCAACAGCTTCTTCTTCTGTTCTCATTCCCTCATCTACTAAATCACAAGCAATCTTTAAAGCAGCCTGTGCTGTTCTCTTACCATTACGTGTCTGAAGCATGTATAACTTCTTGTTCTCAACAGTAAACTCCATATCCTGCATATCTCTATAATGATCTTCAAGAGTCTGACAAACCTGTTTGAACTGTTCAAATGCTTCTGGGAATTTTTCTTCCATCTGAGCGATTGGCATTGGTGTACGAACACCAGCAACTACGTCCTCACCCTGTGCATTTGTAAGGAATTCTCCCATAAGCTTCTTCTCACCTGTAGCAGGGTCACGAGTAAATGCAACACCAGTACCACAGTCATCTCCCATGTTACCAAATGCCATACTCTGTACGTTAACAGCAGTACCCCAGCTATAAGGAATATCGTTGTCACGACGGTAAACATTAGCACGTGGGTTATCCCATGAACGGAATACGGCTTTGATAGCTCCCATTAACTGTTTCTTAGGATCATCTGGGAAATCTTCACCGATTTTCTCTTTATATTCAGCCTTAAACTGAGATGCCAGCTCTTTTAAATCTTCTGCTGTAAGATCAACGTCCTGACTTACACCTTTTTTAGCTTTCATCTCATCGATTAATTCTTCAAAATACTTTTTACCAACTTCCATAACTACATCAGAATACATCTGAATAAATCTTCTGTAGCAATCCCAAGCCCAACGTGGGTTTCCGGATTTAGCGGCAATAGTCTCTACTACTGTCTCATTAAGACCTAAGTTAAGGATAGTATCCATCATACCTGGCATGGAAGCACGAGCACCTGAACGAACTGATACAAGAAGTGGATTCTCTTTATCACCAAATTTCTTTCCTGTAATCTCCTCCATCTTCTCAATGTACTCATTAATCTGTCCCTGAATCTCATCATTGATCTCACGACCATCTTCATAATACTGAGTACAAGCCTCTGTTGTAATTGTGAATCCCTGTGGTACAGGTAATCCAATATTTGTCATCTCAGCCAGATTGGCTCCTTTACCACCAAGAAGATTTCTCATTGTGGCATCGCCTTCTGTAAACAGATATACCCATTTTGCCATTGTTGTGTTCCTCCTTCAATTAACTATCAACATTACTTTTATGCGCTTTCCTCACGCGCAATATGAGTATAGCACAAACGAATAAAAAATGCTATAATTTTCCGTCATTTTTTTGCAAAAATTTATCATGGACTATATTTTTTTGCAACATTCACGATAATTTTAATTTTTTTATACAAAAGAGACTATTTGATGGGGTGTTTGCCGTTTAATTCGTTGGGTGGACAATCAGATATTTCAATCCACGTCTCCGCGAAGGAGGCGACTCAAGACTGGCTTGCAGTATTCATTGATGTAGCATTTCAATCCACGCCTCCGCGAAGGAGGCGACAAGGAGCCTTACATCTTGGCGAAACAAGATGATGTTTCAATCCACGCCTCCGCGAAGGAGGCGACCGCAACATATTGTGATATTTCAGCTATCATGTACATATCTAGTCTCAACAACTTTTTTGTCCGCTATTTTTAGCTTTATATCGCAATATGTTGTACTATTCTTTCTTTTTTAAGTGCGAATGCCCTGCGTTTTTTGCGTAGCTTATGATTCGCACTATGTTTAATTTTTAATATTTTCTATATTTTATTTCAAGGTATTCCTTTTTAACGAAGATAATAAGAAACTTTTTCTTTCTACATTTAACTATATCTAAATTTAGAAAGATTTTTGAAAAAGGGATTTTGTCGCAGATACGATTGTTTATTTTGTAACCTGGAATCAGATAATTAAGGTTTCTTCTAAGTCAATACTTGTTTTTGTTCCGTAGTGTTCTACTTTATTTTTGTAAGCATTGCCTAGATAATAGAATCTTAGGCTATCTTTATCCATATCAATTATTTCGAGTAGTTTTGCTTTTACCACCTTTGTTTTTGCATTATCCATAATGCATTCAAAAACAGAATTTTGAACTCTTTGTCCGTAATTCTGACATTCTTTTGCTACTTTCCTTAAACGTTTTTTTCCTGAAGCTGTCTCTGTATTTACATCATATGTTATTAATACAAGCATTTCTCACCTCTTATTTCCACAAAAACACAGGATATTCATCCAAATCCCCGCGAATAAGTCTGGCTAACAATAACGCCTGAACATGAGGTAGGAGACCCCATTCTATTTTATCACCGAGAAATGGATGTTTGATTTTATCTCGTTTTCTGCCCTGCCACGCACTAATCATTGTTTTGCGTCCTGTATCGTTCATTAAGACCGCTCCATTTTCCTTTTTTACAAAATGCTCCGGTTTAATCGTCTTTTTATTAATTAATGTTAATACAAAACGGTCTGCATATACAGCTCTTAATTCTTCCATTAAATCTAATGCTAAAGAGGTTCTTCCCGGTCGGTCTGTATGAAGAAAACCAACATAAGCATCTAAACCGACTGCAGTTAAAGCTGCGGCACATTCATTTGCCAATAATGTGTATGCAAATGATAACATGGCATTGACATTATCTAATGGCGGACGTCGATTTCTGTTTTCAAAGAAAAATTCTTCTTTATTTTGTAGAATCAATTGGTCGAATGCAGAAAAATACTGACTTGCCGCATTGCCCTCAATTCCTCGAATGCTATCCATTGAATCACATTCTAATAACTGCCGAATGTGCTCATCCAGATTGGCGGTCACTTTTTTGATGGCATCCACATCAACCTGCAGGGCATGGTCTCTTGTTGCTCTTTCTAATACCCATTTACTGTTGTATATTTTACCAATAATCATATTTCTGGCAATAGGGATACTATCTTCTAGCGAATCTGAAATTCTATACTGCTGTTTTCTTAAAATAACATTTCCCCTGTTCTCTCCGCTTACGGATGCTAAAAACTGTCCATTTTGATTCATAAAGCTTAGGGAAATTCCTCTTTTCGCACAGGCTCCCATTAATGCAGGACTTGCTCCAGTGTAGCCAAAGGTCACAATTCCTTCGAGATTATGTAGTGGAAGCCGGATAAGTATCTTCTTTTCCTCCAGAACCAGCACATTTTCTCCATCTAATGCAAGATAACGTTCTGGAGTTGTTACATATAGTGTATTTAATAATTTTCTCATAACTCCCCGTCTTTTATCGTTTTTAAAATGTAAGTGTGTACTGACTTTTTCTTTGAAAGCTGTGGCAGACATATATTTTTCAGCGAACAGGCATTGCAGGACTTTGTTCTTTTAATGTTTGGTGTATACTGCCTGTCAAAATACTGATGCATCTGTAGACATATATTTTCCACTTCCTGACGAAGAAAATCTGTTATTTCCACATGCTCTCTTCGTTTTGTTGTCCCGTAATATAAGTCACCTTCTTCTATTCTTGTACACATCATTTCTTCAAGGCATATTGCCTGCGCCACAAGTTGTAAACGGTCAGCATTATTTTCTTTTGGCTCTCCCTTTTTGTATTCTACCGGATATACTTTATAGAGTCCTTCTCTCCCATATAGACGTACGCCTTCTTCTCCTTTTTTGCATTTTTTAAATTCTACCACATCACAGATTCCACTAATCCCAAGATATTTAGAATATACTCTCATCTGACGAGAAACAACCAGATTCTTTCTCGTTTCTATCTGCGGGCCATCATGTGCCCGCTTGTGCATAATGTTTCCCTCTACTGTCCGTACATTCTCTTCCCATTGATTTTCGATATGAATTAATGCCCACTGTCTTGTACAAAATACAAAATGCTGGATTCCAGAAAGCATCAAATAATCTTCTTCATTATAAACCTTCATATTCTTCCACCGCCAGTCCAGGTAACTCGTGGCAGATAATCTCATAATCTTCTATCTTTCTTGGATTACGAACTCCTTCTTTCTTCTTAATCTCAATACTATTATGCACTTTGTGAGAAGAATACTGTCCAATCTTGCAGTTGTGCTTCCACCAGTATAACTTATGCATTACCATACTTCCGTCTGGTCTTGCAGAGGAACTGTCGTTTACAAACAGAGTGCGGATAGCTTCTTTAATTTTTTCCGCATCTTCTTCGGTAAAACCTGTCTTTTCAGAAAGCTGTACATTAATACTTCCCTTTAATATGTAAACACCAAAGTCTACTCGATGCTTCATTCCCATTGTATCAGAGGATTTTCCTTCTTTATCTTCACTATTTACACTTTTTGTAATCTGCATGCTTGTGATATCTATTGGATCTACACTGAAAGCTGGCTGAACAGATACTGGACCACGAATACCTAAAGATAAGTCAGAACCTTTAAATGCAAATACCTGTCCAAAACTTCTAACATCCATCCACTCTTTACAGGCAATTTCATATCCTCTTTGTGCATCTGCTTTCTTTCCTTTTTTAAGTTCTGCTCCAAAAGCTTCATTCGCTTCTGCTCTTGCTTTTAAGCTCTTGTATCCATCTGTATTTTTATCATCGGACTGAACAAAAATATTTTCTCCTGCATCTAAAAGACGGTTTCGTATCTTTCTTTTAATGCAGACATCGGACATTTCTCCGTATCCTTCATAGGTAACTCGCGGCATGTTCCCGTTTAAAGGGTCCCCATTACAATTAGCATTCTCTACTACGATAATTCCTTCAAAATCAATCTTGTTCTGTAATACACCCATTTACTTTTCCTCCTCTTCTAACTTTTTCATTTTTTTCTCATCATTCTCTTTTTTGATTCGCTTTGCTTCCTCAATAATTTCATATCTCTGACTGTCAAATCCCAAACAAAATGTACCATCTAAATTTCGTTTTTGCTGGAATTCTTCTTCAGAAATAGCTGCTGAAATTTCTCCAAGTAATGTCTGAAGGTTTCGGGCTCTCCCTCTTAACTTCATTTCATATGGTTTTAAATTTCTCTGAATAATCACCCATGTATCACATGGATTTTCACAAAACTTTGTGTAGTAACGCATTGCCGTTGTGGTTCTGTCTATCTTCTCCTCACGCAATACCCACGCTTCAATCGAATCTGCGATAGCTAACATTCTTCCGCACTTTGCGTCTAAACTCTCTGGTGATTTCATAACCAAACACTCCTCTCCTTTTTCTATCAAATGCTTTCTTGTCAACGCACAAGCTACTGATAATACCTGTTGCCATAAAGTTTTACTTTTATAATTTTGCGGATGCTGTGCCCGATGCACAACCTCTCTCATAATATCTACCGGCACAATTTTTCCATCAACAATGCATGGCAGAATTCTTTCTACCGCATTCGCAATCACTTTATCTGTTCCTTTTATAGAATTTCCCTGCTCTCTTCCATAAGTACATAATGCGATTTCATATGGAGAAGGTGCTCCTGTAAAATAAACTCGTTTCTGCAGTTTCTTATTATAAGAAGAAACATTCCATGCACAGTCTCTGTGCCACTGCTCGATTCGTTCAATCAGTTCATTTCCATCTGTTCCAAAGTACTCTCTGCTAAATATCACAGATAATCTTCCTGTCGTTGCTGCATCTACTCCTAACAATACAAAATGGCTGTCTGCCCGCACATTTCCATGATATCCTCTGATCGCTCTGTTAAATCGTTCAGCTACATCTTCCTGTATTGATACTGTCTTATCCTCTTCTTCTCCATAAAAAGCTGCAAAAATATCTTCCCCTTAGATGCAACACCCTCTGTACTTTCCAGAATAGATGGTACATTCTCTGATTTCACTCCCCACAGAACAAACTCTTTATCTCCTACTTTAACTCCTTGCCTTTCTATAAGCCACTTTAACGCATTATGAACTTTCTGTGAAGCTTCATAACTGATAGTATATGCTTCTCCGACATCATGAAAACGTCCACGATAAGTAAAGTTTGTCTTATCATTAGAAGATATCATCTTTGCTTTATCGCCGCTGTTTCTTATTTTAGAAGGGTGATTTACACATAACCTTTCTTCCCTTCCTGTTACCTGACAAAAGCCAATCTCTCCTCCATTACCCAGATAGTAATGGATATAATTTTCCTGCAGCTTAGTATCTTCCCATAAGTTAACTGCATCAACCTGGAAACGAATAAAGGCATCTTTTTGATCACCTACTATTAATTTCTCGCTTGCATTCTCCCATTTTTTAGTCAAATGCTGTTTTTCATCCAGAGAAAAGATTCCTCTTTCTATAAGATCATGTATTAGTCGATTTTCTTGCAAATATTTATAAAGAACTTCTATCTTATAATCGCCATACCCTGGGTCACACCACTTTTTTAAGTTCTCCATGTATTTTTGATGATGCTCCTCATTCCTTTCTCCCGTATATAATTCGTAATCACCAGCAAGATACTTTATCTTATCAAAAAGAGGATGCGGAGCCGCTCCCGAACTACGGCTTGCTGATTCTTCTGTTACAGGAATTACTGTATCTGAATCTTTTACTGGAAGAAAGCTTACGGCAATCACTTTCCCTTCTTTTGACAACTGCACTTCAAGATGTGCTTTTTGTGTGGAATGTGCTATCTTTAACAATCCCTCTTTTTCCTGTAATTCCAGATTATCATAAGTATCATACAACGCTCTCATCCAGCTCATTGTAGCTCACCACCTTCCTGATATCCAGAAAGAAGTTCCTCCTTGTCCACTCCTAAGATTGGAATATTACTAAGTTCTTTTTTCGTACCTTTTCTTAAGAAAATGGTATTTTCACATTCTTCTGGGCGGCAAAAATGAATAATACCGTTCTCCATCTGTGGATGCCAGAATCTTGAATATAAATTTCCCTCGTCATTCTGATTAGGATAGCATAAAGAATGATACATTAATCCAAAAGAAAGAGTCCCTTTATCATCATAGTATCCCAGCTCAGACATATCTCCTGGTTCAATATAGGCGGGACATTCTCTTGCCCCTAAAAATATATCTCTTCTTCCTCCTTTTTCAAGAGCACGCTTTGCCACGTAATAATGCTTGTTTTCATTCCAATCTTCCTGTAAATCGGGTCTTCTCTTATTAAACTCAAAATGGGCAGAAATAATATAGGCAACATCAGACAAATATGTATAATAAGAAAGATCATTCCCTCCATTATACTTAATCGGTCGGATTCCTTTTCTTTCTGTACGAATTGGATTTAAAACCTTAACAGATTCTATGATCCAATTGATAGAGGGTTTCCAATAATTTCCACACACAACCCCTTTCAATGTCTCATAACTTGGAATCATCATGCTGCTTTTTTCTCCACCTATCTTTGTCATGGGGTCTGTAAATAATGCGTATTTCCCATAGACTTTCATAACAATTCTATTTGGTTTCATACTTCCTCCTTTCAAATTTATCTTCTATCTATTTATGTTAAATTTATAATTTATCAGGGTCTGCTTCCAATAAAATTCCCATTTCTTTTTCATCATAAAAAGCATAATTAAGGAGGTACACTCCCATATCTTCTTTAAATGTAATTCCACCAGCATCATAAATTTGTCTAAACTTATACCGATTAATATTTAAAGAATATTTTTTTGCTTTTTCTAACAGCTCCTTTCTTTCCGCCATACTCGTATATACTGTCACATTATAGTGGCTCAGTTGTCAAGACAAAAATCTAAGATTTTTATAATGAACTGATATGGTGGACAAGTTACAAGGAACATGGAGAGAACAGTGGAGCACTCCCCAGATCCAATATATGCTAAGCTACAT
>NZ_VULP01000047.1:0-9155 GCF_009697165.1 Anaerobutyricum soehngenii
CCTTTCGGGGCGTGATTTATGGTTTCTAGTCAACTCCATTATATCACAAACCGTGAGGAGATTTTTATTTTTAACAACAAAAAAATGACGTATTTATGCGACTTGTGGCGTTTCGCAAACGCCTAAATGATTGAATATAGAAAGGAACGTGAATCATGAAGGCATTTCTAATCTTAGAAGATGGGACTGTGCTGACCGGCGAAAGCTTTGGAGCAGCAAAAGAAGTAATCAGTGAGGTTGTTTTTAACACTTCTATGACAGGATATCTGGAAATATTAACAGATCCATCTTATGCAGGACAGTCTGTTGTTATGACCTACCCGTTAATTGGTAACTATGGAATTTGTATGGAAGATATGGAGTCTGTACATCCATGGCCAAAGGCACTTATTGTGCGAGAGTGTGCAAAACTGGCAAGTAACTTCCGTAATGAGATGACATTGGACGAATTCTTAAAGAAATACGATGTTCCTGGTATTTCAGGAATTGATACCAGACATCTGACACGTATTTTAAGAGAGTACGGTGTAATGAACGGAATGATTACTACAAGAGAAGATTTCGATCTGGACGAAGTAGTAAAGCAGTTGAAAGAATACAGAGTAAGTGGAGTTGTACGTGAAGTAAGCTGCAAGGAAAAGAGAGTGCTTCCGGGAGATGGCTTTAAAGTTGCCCTCATGGATTTTGGAGCAAAGAAGAATATTGAGAAGTCTTTAAACAAGCGTGGCTGTGAGGTTACAGTATATCCGGCATATACAAAGGCTGAGGAGATTATCGCAGCAAAACCGGACGGAATCATGCTTTCTAATGGTCCTGGAGATCCAAAGGAATGTGTGGAGATTATTGAGGAACTGAAGAAGTTATTTGCTACGAATATTCCTATTTTTGGTATCTGTCTCGGACATCAGCTGATGGCTCTTGCGAACGGAGCAGATACAAAGAAGATGAAGTACGGACATCGTGGAGCAAACCATCCAGTAAAAGATTTAAAAACAGGAAAGGTTTACATTTCTTCGCAGAATCATGGATATATGGTAATGGAAGATTCTCTGAACAGAGATATCGCAGAAGTAAGCTTCATTAATGTAAATGATGGTACATTAGAAGGAGTTCATTATCTTGGAAAGAATGTTATGACAGTACAGTTCCATCCGGAAGCCTGCCCTGGACCAAACGATTCCGAGTTTTTATTTGAAGAGTTTATTAATATGATGGAGGTTGCAAAAGATGCCTAAGAATACCAGTATTAAAAAAGTCCTTGTAATTGGTTCCGGTCCTATTGTTATCGGACAGGCTGCAGAGTTTGACTATGCGGGAACACAGGCATGCCGTTCCCTGAAAGAAGAGGGAATTCACGTTGTTCTTGTTAACTCCAACCCTGCAACAATTATGACAGATAAAGATATCGCAGATGAAGTATATATTGAGCCGTTAACACCAGAAGTTATCAAGAAGCTCATCTTAAAAGTTTCTCCGGACAGTCTTCTTCCAACATTAGGTGGACAGGCAGCGTTAAATATCGCTATGGAGTTAGACGAGTGTGGTTTCTTAAAAGAGCATAAGGTAAAGCTGATCGGTACAACAGGTAAAACGATCCGTAAGGCAGAGGATAGAGAAGAATTTAAAGAAACAATGGAAAAGATCGGGGAGCCGATCGCACCAAGCCAGATTGTTACGAATGTAGAAGATGGTCTGGAATATGCGCAGAAGATTGGATATCCGGTTGTTCTTCGTCCTGCATACACTCTTGGAGGAAGCGGTGGTGGAATCGCAGATAATGAAGAAGAATTTGTGGAAATCATTCAGAATGGTCTTCGTCTTAGCCGTGTAGGACAGGTATTAGTAGAGAAATCTATCGCCGGCTGGAAGGAAATCGAATACGAAGTAATGCGTGATGGTAACGGAACATGTATTACGGTATGTAATATGGAGAACCTTGACCCGGTTGGTGTTCATACTGGAGACAGTATCGTTGTTGCACCTTCTCAGACATTAGGAGATAAAGAGTACCAGATGCTCCGTAATTCTGCATTAAATATTATTGATGAACTTGGTGTAGAAGGTGGATGTAACGTACAGTTTGCATTAAATCCAGATACATTTGATTATTGTGTAATTGAGGTTAACCCTCGTGTAAGCCGTTCTTCTGCATTAGCTTCTAAGGCAACAGGATATCCGATTGCCAAAGTTACTGCGAAGATCGCACTTGGTTACCACTTAGATGAAATCAAGAATGCTGTAACAGGTAAGACATTTGCAAGTTTTGAGCCGGCGCTTGACTACTGTGTAGTAAAGGTTCCAAGACTTCCATTTGATAAGTTTATTTCTGCCTCCCGTCATTTGACAACACAGATGAAGGCAACCGGAGAGGTTATGAGTATCTGTACTAACTTTGAAGGTGGTCTTATGAAGGCTCTCCGTTCTTTAGAGCAGCATGTAGACAGCCTGATGCATGGCGATTTTGATAAGTTAAGTGATAAAGAATTAGAAGAACATCTTCATATCGTAGATGACCTTCGTATTTACTGTATTGCAGAGGCACTTCGTCGTAAAGTAGACCCACAGAAGATTCATGATATCACAAAGATTGATCTGTGGTTCATTGATAAATTAAATAACATCGTTGAGATGGAAGCGAAACTTAAAAATGCGGAAGAATTAGATCGTGATCTTTTACTGAGGGCAAAAGAGATGGAATTCCCGGATAAAGTGATCGGAGATCTTATCGGTCAGAATGAGGAGTATGTAAAGAACTTAAGACGTCAGATGGATATCGTTCCAGCATACAAGGTTGTTGATACCTGTGCGGCAGAGTTTGCAGCAGAAACTCCATACTACTATTCTTGTTTTGGAAGCTTCAATGAAGTAGAAGAAACTTCTGATAAGAAGAAGATTATGGTACTTGGTTCCGGTCCAATCCGTATTGGACAGGGTATTGAGTTTGATTACTGTTCTGTACACAGTGTATGGGCATTTAAAGAAATGGGTTACGAAACAATTATCGTAAACAATAACCCGGAAACAGTAAGTACAGACTTTGATATCGCAGATAAGCTTTATTTTGAGCCTTTAACAGAGGAAGATGTAGAGCATATCGTAGAATTAGAGAAGCCAGATGGAGCGGTAGTACAGTTCGGTGGACAGACAGCGATCAAGTTAACAGAGAAGTTAAATAAGATTGGTGTGCCGATTCTTGGTACAAGTGCTGAGAACGTAGATGCAGCAGAAGATAGAGAGCTTTTCGATGAGATTCTTGAGAAATGCTGTATTCCACGTCCAAAGGGAGGCACAGTATTTACAAAAGAAGAAGCTATCAAGACAGCGAATGAGATTGGATACCCTGTACTGATTCGTCCATCTTATGTACTTGGTGGACAGGGTATGCAGATTGCGATTTCTGATGAAGATATTTCCGAATTTATGGATGTTATTCAGAGATATGCACAGGAACATCCAATTCTTATCGATAAATACCTGATGGGTGTTGAAGTCGAGGTTGATGCGGTATGTGATGGAGAAGAGATTGTTATTCCAGGTATCATGCAGCATGTAGAGAGAGCCGGAATCCATTCCGGAGACAGTATTTCCGTATATCCTGCAAGAGACCTTTCTCCTAAGATTAAAAAGGTGATCGGCCATTATACAAAGTTACTGGCAAAGGCTTTACATGTTATTGGTCTTATCAACATCCAGTTTATTGTATATCAGGATGAAGTATATGTAATTGAAGTAAATCCTCGTTCTTCAAGAACGGTTCCTTATATCAGTAAGGTAACAGGTATTCCTATTGTTGACCTTGCAACAAAGGTTATGACAGGAATGAAGTTAAAAGAGTTAGGTTATGAGCCTGGACTTCAGCCGGAATCTCCATACTGGGCAATCAAGATGCCAGTATTCTCTTTTGAGAAGATTCGTGGGGCAGATATCAGCCTTGGACCAGAAATGAAGTCCACAGGAGAATGTCTTGGTATTTCTAAGAACTATGAAGAAGCATTATTTAAAGCATTCTTAGGTTCTGGTGTTGATTTACCAAAACACAAGAAGATGATCATGACTGTGAAGGATTCTGATAAGTTAGATGCAGTAGAAGTTGGTAAGAGATTCGCAGCACTTGGCTACGAAATCTATGCGACAAGAAATACATGCAAGACATTACAGGAAAGCGGTGTGCCAGCGAAGAGAGTAAATAAAATCGAAGAGACACATCCAAACCTGCTGGATCTGATCTTAGGACATCAGATTGATCTTATCATCGATACACCTTCACAGGGTATTGAAAGAAGCAAAGATGGTTTTGTTATCCGTCGTCATGCAGTAGAAACAGGTGTGAACTGTCTGACTTCTCTTGATACAGCAAACGCCTTACTTACCAGCTTAGAGTCTTCCTGCAGAGAAGATTTATCTTTAGTGGATATCGCAGAAATTGATAAAGAGATTGAGAGCAAGATTAACGAGGCATAAAAAGGGGAGTGAATCCCTGATATAAATAATATGTACTCATGGAGTCTTTTGTGCATTTACCCTTGCAAAAGATTTCGTGGGTATATAGCATAATTGGGAGGATACCGATGGGAAATTATACAAAGCAGGATATTATTCAGCTTGTGGAAGAAAAAGACGTACAGTTTATAAGACTTCAGTTTACAGATGTATCGGGAAATTTAAAAAATGTAGCGATTACAGCCAGCCAACTTGAAAGAGCATTAGATAATAAATGTATGTTTGACGGCTCTGCAATCGAAGGTTTCGTCCGCATTGAGGAATCTGATATGTATCTGTATCCGGATCTTAACACATTTGAGATTCTTCCATGGCGTCCGCAGCATGGAAAGGTTGCCCGCTTTATGTGTGATGTGTATCGTCCGGATGGGGTACCTTTTGAGGGAGATAGCCGGCATGTCCTGAAAAATGTATTAAAAAGAGCTGCAAAGATGGGATATACTTTTGATGTCGGACCGGAGTGTGAATTCTTCCTTTTTCATACCGATGACAATGGACAGCCAACAAACATTACACATGAAAAGGCAAGTTATTTTGACGTAACTCCGTTAGATTTGGGTGAGAATGCAAGAAGAGATATCGTTCTTACATTAGAGAGTATGGGTTTTGAAATTGAAGCATCCCATCATGAAGTTGCTCCGGCACAGCACGAAATTGATTTCAAGTATGATAATGCTCTGATAACTGCTGACAATATTATGACATTTAAAATGGTAGTAAAGACAATTGCAAAGAGACATGGATTATATGCAACATTTATGCCAAAGCCGATTACCGATATTGATGGTTCTGGAATGCATATCAATATGTCGCTTGAAAAGGATGGAAAGAACCTTTTTTTTGATAAGAAAGATCCACTGGGACTAAGCAAAGACTGTTATCATTTTATTGCAGGGCTTATTAAGCATGCCAGAGGAATGTCCTGTATTTGTAATCCCCTTGTAAACTCCTACAAGAGACTCGTTCCCGGTTACGAAGCGCCGGTAGCAATTTGCTGGTCTTCTATTAACAGAAGTCCGCTGATTCGTATACCGGCTTCAAGAGGAGCCGGCACAAGAATTGAATTCAGAAGTCCAGATCCCGCAGCAAATCCATATCTTGTCATGGCACTTTGTCTTGCAGCAGGGCTGGATGGAATCGAGAATCAGTTAGAAGCGCCGGAACCGATTGGTAAAAATATGTATTTACTGACAGAAGAGCAAATCGCAGATATGAATATTGATGTTTTGCCAGCTACGCTTGGCGAAGCATGTGACGCTTTTGAACAGGATACTTATATTCAGGAGGTCCTTGGAGAGCATATAAGTAAAAAATATCTGGAAGCAAAGAGAAAAGAATGGCATGAATATTGTAGACATGTTTCTGACTGGGAAACGGAATCATATCTTTATAAATACTAAACTACAGTCTTTTAATATACCGACTGTAGATGGAAACGACTGGATGGCTTATGAGGATGAGTGAGAATTGTTGAATATCGTTGTTGTATTTCCGAAAAAGGAAATTGTATTAAAAATGAAAAACGTCCTGATAAAGAATGGATATGATGTATCGGCCGTCTGTGTTACCGGGGCCCAGGCTATTCAGGCAGTGGAAAGACTAGAGGCGGGTGTTGTTGTATGCGGCATCCGCTTTGCTGATATGATTTATTACGAATTAAAAGATTGTCTTCCAGATACTTTTGAAATGGTAGTCATTGCCAGTAATGCACAGTGGCAGCAATATGGAGATGATGATGTTATTTATCTGCCATTACCGTTAAAAGCCTATGATCTAGTCGATACAGTGTCTGATCTGCTGACAGATATACATAGAAAGTTAAAGCAGGAAAAAGAAAAGCCGGATAAGCGTTCTGCAGATGAACAGGGAGTTATTAATCAGGCTAAGTCCTTATTAATAGAAAAGAATGGAATGACAGAGGAAGAAGCACATCGTTATCTTCAGAAAAGAAGTATGGATAATGGAACAAATATGGTAGAAACATCGTATATGGTTTTACAGGTTTTTGATTTGAAATGATTTTTATATTTCGCGGGTCCCAAAGTCAAAAACTTTATCGTGTAAGGACGAACGGAGTTTTGAGCTGTTAATCCTGAAACATCATTTAATTTAATAAATAAAACAGATATCGTAGATATAATTTTGCAAAGTAATTCTGAAGAATCACAGAAATTTTATTAAAAATAGCGAGAACCCTTGTTAATTAAGAAAGAGTATCGTATATTTTAAATGTTGTATCAGATGTGAAATGCGACAGAAGGGAGAAGCCTATGAAGTTTACAAAGATGCACGGAATAGGAAATGACTACGTTTATGTGAATTGTTTTGAGGAGTCTGTAAAGAATCCGGCAGAAGTATCTAAGTTTGTAAGTAATCGTCATTTCGGAATCGGTTCAGATGGATTAATTCTTATTAGTCCGTCAGCAATAGCGGATTTTCGTATGAATATTTACAATGCCGATGGTTCTCAGGCAGAAATGTGTGGAAACGGTATTCGCTGCGTAGCAAAATATGTGTATGATTATGGTCTGACAGATAAGACAGAGATTTCAGTAGAAACATTAGCAGGAATCAAATATCTTCGGTTACAGGTAGAGAATGGAAAGGTTGCAAGTGTTGAGGTAAATATGGGTGCGCCTATTCTTGAACCAAAAGAAATTCCAGTTGCAGTAGAAGAAAGTCCTGTTGTCAACGTACCTGTTGAGGTAAAAGGAAAAATCTATCATATGACCTGTGTATCTATGGGAAACCCGCATGCCATTATTTTTATGAACAATGTAAAAGATTTGGACATTGAAGCAATCGGTCCATATTTTGAAAATCATACGGTATTTCCTAAAAGAACAAATACAGAATTTGTAGAAGTACTTGATCGAAATACTGTGAATATGAGAGTATGGGAGAGAGGCAGTGATGAAACACTTGCCTGTGGAACCGGTGCCTGTGCAACAACAGTGGCCTGCATATTAAATGATAAGACAGAAAATGAAGTTACAGTACATTTGCTCGGAGGAGATTTGAAAATCCGCTGGGATCGAGAAGCTAACCAGGTTTATATGACTGGCCCGGCAACCGTTGTATTTGACGGAGAGATTACCCTTCCGGATGGTATTGCATAATATTTTTGAGTAATGAATTGTAAGAGACGTAAAGAGGCAAAAGCCAGATTGGAGTAACTATGTTTAAAGTAAATGAGAACTATTTAAAACTGCCAGGAAGTTATCTTTTTTCTACGATTGGAAAGAAAGTAGCCGCATACAAAGAGGCAAATCCAGATAAATCTATCATCAGTTTAGGTATCGGTGATGTAACACAGCCATTAGCACCAAAGATTATCGAAAGTCTTCATAGTGCAGTAGACGAGATGGGAAAGGCAGAAACTTTTCATGGATACGCTCCAGACTTAGGATATGAATTTTTAAGAAATGCAATTGCAGAGAGTGACTATAAGAGCCATGGTTGCGATATTCATGCAGATGAGATTTTTGTCAGCGATGGAGCAAAATGTGACTCGGGAAATATTCAGGAAATATTCAGTATAGATAACAAAATTGCAGTATGCGACCCAGTTTATCCAGTTTATGTCGATACGAATGTTATGGCAGGAAGAACAGGAACATACGACCCTTCCACAGAAACCTGGAGTGATGTCATCTATATGCCATGCACCGCAGAGAATGATTTTGTACCAGACTTTCCAAAAGAAGAGCCGGACATTATCTATCTTTGCTTCCCAAATAATCCTACCGGAACAACGATTACAAAAGCACAGCTTCAGGACTGGGTTGATTATGCTAATAAGATTGGCGCAGTAATTATTTATGATGCTGCTTACGAGGCATATATCAGCGAAGATGATGTCGCACACAGTATTTATGAATGTGAAGGAGCAAGAACCTGTGCAATTGAACTTCGAAGCTTTTCAAAGAATGCAGGATTTACAGGAACAAGACTTGGATTTACTGTAGTTCCTAAAGACTTAAAAGCCGGAGATGTTACTTTACATTCCTTATGGGCAAGAAGACATGGAACAAAGTACAACGGTGCTCCATACATCATTCAGAGAGCAGGAGAAGCCTGCTACAGTGCAGAAGGAAAAGCACAGTTAAAAGAGCAGGTTGCTTTCTATATGAACAATGCGAAAATTATCAAAGAAGGCTTAAAAGATGCAGGATACACCGTATTTGGTGGAGTAAACGCACCATATATCTGGTTACAGACTCCAGATAAAATGCCATCCTGGGACTTCTTTGACTTCCTGTTAAAGAATGCAAACGTAGTAGGAACACCAGGCTCAGGATTTGGACCAAGCGGAGAAGGATATTTCCGACTCACAGCATTCGGTTCCCATGAAAATACATTAAAAGCCATCGAAAGAATCAAAGCACTTTAAGATTAATTTGCTGAGCAAAAGAAACGAAAACCAGAAATAAAGATAAAATAAAATGTGAAGATAGTCGCGGCGCAGAAAATGCCTGACCGGCATTTTTACTTGCTCCGACATCACATTTTATTTTATCTTTATTTCGTATACGGTAAAACATGAGTACCCTAAATAAAAAAGACACTGATTTCTCAGCGCTCTTTTTTATTCTCCATCTTGCATATATCTGGTATTGATTCTGACCATGGCAACAAATCATCTATAAAGCTAT
>NZ_VULP01000048.1:0-8263 GCF_009697165.1 Anaerobutyricum soehngenii
CTTATTAAAGTGCGCCTAAAATGTCCGGTTATCCACTTTTTATTCCAGGATTCGTGCTAAGCACGAATCCTTCCCTGTTTAAGTTCAAGATTGCGAACGAGCATCGCGAGTTTCGCAATTACCTATTCAATCATTTGCAACTGCATATTAAGGAAAATACAAAAAAGCAAGAGAGTAAGTTACTACTAATTATAACTCTTTTTGTAACTCTTTGCAAAAAAAAAGACGGGTTCCCCCGGCTCCGTTGTGCGAAAATACACTGATCAAACAAATCGGCCGGGAACGTGTCTTTTCAGACTTGCGAAGAAAACTGACTCTCACGTTGCCGCTCTTTGCATAAATACTTAAATTGTACAAATTCTAGCATACATCGACTACAATTACAAGAGAGAAGGGCGAAAAACTATAATTTCTATCTTTCGCCGCTTCTTTCCCCCCTTTCTCCCATATCACTTTGTGCATAATTCCGATAACAATTTTTCTGGTTGCAAGAAATTATGTCAGCTCCGCAATTCGGCTCACTGCAACATAAATCTGGCTGATCTTATACCACGTTGCAAAGTCTACAACACCCGTTTGCGGCAAATGAAAAATCTTCTGGAAAACCTTTACGGAATTTGCCGTCGCTGGTCCATAAATCCCATCCACCTTTATTTTAGGAATCAACGGATAATCTCCTGCAATTACATTAAGCTGTTCCTGTATCTGCCGTACTTTTGGTCCTGATGTTCCATTCGTCAGCTCATATCCCGGATAGGAAGCCGGAACCCCCGAAATAGTCTCTGCCTCATTAATATACATATCTTCCCCATAATAATACCGTAAAATCTCAATCGCCGAAAGTCCATCATCCCCTAACGCTTTAGAACCCCACTGGCTCATAAACTCAGGACAGCTTACTTTCTTTCCATCGCAATACTGGGTAAGGATTGGCTGTGTCACTTCTGGTCTTGACAGATAAGAATTAAAAATCTCATCTACTACATTACTAATCGAATGATACGTATTCTTTCCATTGATCCACTTCTGATCAAACGCAGTGGAAGATGTGATAGTAAAATCTTTGCCTTTGCCTCTGTACGTCGAAACCATCGTTCATTCGGGGTTTGGGTTCAGAGTTGAGACTGCCATTCATATAGACTTATTTATAGAAGTAAAAAGAATATTTTTGCTCGCACTTACATCTTTGCTACTGTTCTCTCAAATTCATCTTCTGTGTCACAAAAATGATACGGCTCATATTCTCCATATGCAGATGGACGGCTAATGGTAACCAACTGTATCTTATCTGTCCCTACTTTATCAATTATTCTTTTTTTCAATTCCACTAAATGTTGTCCATGAGTAGTTTGTAAAGCAGAACATCCTACACTACCAAACTTTTTAGCAACTAGATAACACATAATCTAACTCCTTTTTAAATTCACTTTCTGTTTTAATGCTTCCATTTTCATAAAGTCTTCGCAAAATACAACCAATTTCATTATCATATTTCTGTTTATATATATACTTATGAAGCCAATTATTTAGCTGGCGGTCATAATAAGTATTATATTGTATCTCAATCGGATAATGATAATTGCTTAATTGATAATATACATGAACTCCTCTATACCCATCATCATGAGCTTTCCCACAACTCATATTTCTTCTTTACTAAGAGAATGTATATCCTCATAATTATCACACAATGCTCGAAATCCCAAAAGGTCGTCAAATACTTTCCTTGTTTGATGGTCAGGATAATAACGTGCATATTTTAATTTTGCTGATTGTATACTTTTTATACGATAATCTATTGCAACACTTTCCAATTCTGTACATAAATCATACCATTGATTAACCGCTTTCAATTCTTTAAATAATTCTTCTTTGATAAAATAATGCAAATTTTTCTTTAGATTAATGCCAAGATTAGAACGGTAAGAAAGTATTTCTAATTTTTTCAAAGATAAACCATCTTTCCTCAGAATATCATCGACCAAATTTTCCCTCCTTACGTTTATTATATTTCTATAAATTCTCTATCTTAAAATCACTTTAGCATACTTGTCATTCTTTCTTTGGATAAATCTTGAGACTATCTAAGATAACTGACTTATCTTCCAGCTTATTCTCTGGCGCTATACTTCCGGATTTCTTTAAAGCTTTTGACCGTATCTCGTTTATATTTATCTTAAATCTTATCACAACTTCATCCTCTTTTACAGATATTTTTTCAATAAGCTTATTCACAAGAACACGTTTTGTTGGATTATCAGCATTCAGAAATACATCCTTCCATGTTGGAATCTGCATACGCAGACTATCCCACTCATTAAAAGAGACATCCGCTCCGTCAAGTTCCTTTTGTTTCTCTGCAATCACTTTTTCCTGCTGTTCCTTTTCCTGCTTCTGCTTTTCAATCAGTTCTACCAGCTTATCTACAGGTACAGGATACTCTCCAAGCATCGCTTCTGGAATCTTATCTTCCATGACAGAAATCTTTTGCTGGATATGCTTGAGTCTTTCCTGTTCTCTTGAAAGTTCTTTCGCTTTCTCCTTTTTTGCCTTTCGCCCATTCTCGGAAATCTGCTCGAAAATATCCTCGTTTTCCTGAAGCTTATCTATGTACTCGGCAATCGCCTGAAACACAATCTTTTCAATTCTTTCTGCTTTAAATTGATAGACTTTGTAATGTGGAACTCCCTGCCATGCATCCTGGCACTTATATATTGCCTGTCTGCTCGCCCTCCTTTCTCCCGTATCTTTAATTGTCCAATAGTTATATCTACTTCCATTTGTACATTTGCAGCCACAGTATCCACAGTAAATAACATCAATGAGGGGAAGCATCCCCTCATTTCTTGCGATAACCTTTACACCTTTATTCTGCGGAGCGGTACGATACTTCATCCCTCTCTGCTTTCTTTTTATCTGAACCAGATTCCAGTCATCAGGACTAATAATCTGTATCTCTGGATTTGGTTCTTCCGAGAGAATCCATTCAGAACTATCTAACCGCTTACTTTTTCCGTTTTCTTTCTTTTCTCTACGTTTATAAGCTGTATAACCTGCATAAATCGGATTCGTTAAAATGCTGGTTACCGTTCCACCTCTCCATACCTCAGATGGAGCAAGTTCTTTATATTCCTCATCCAGATTCAGTTCTCTGGCAATCTTTGAAGAACCATACTCTTTATCAAGAGAAAGCTCGTATATATGTTTTACTGCCTTTGCCCTTTCGGGAATAATCACAAGATGGTGTAATGCTCTGCCATGCTTACTGATTTCTCCAGACAGCTCCAATTTATATCCATACGGAGCCTTCCCCCCGACAAACTTCCCCTGCTGTACTAGCTTTTGTGCCGTATCTTTGACACGCATTCCCGTATCAGAACTGCTCTTTTGTGCATTGCCATAACGCAGAGCTAACATCATCTGCCCCATAATGTCATCACTCTCTGGTGAGATACAGCCATCTTTTACCGTGTATATATCCACACCATAGCTTTTAAGCTGCATAACATATGCACCAATCTCCCACATTCTTCTACCGATTCGGTCATCCTTATAGACTGCAAGAATATCATACTCGTTTCTTTGTGCATCTCGCAATGCCTGCTGTAAAATATCACGATTCTCTACGGCATTACTGTATCCACTATTACTTCCCTCAAAGTATTCCTTTGAATCCAGATGCCATTCCTCATGTTGTGCGATAAATTCTTTCACCAACTGTCTCTGGATACCTAAGTCTCCATCTTCCTCCAACTGTTGATTAGAGCTTACACGAAGTAGCATCCGCACCCTCTTTTTCTCGCCCATCTTAGGAAATCCTTTCTACATGATAAATCTGATGATTTTTAATCTGCTCCCTTAATGTATGAGACAGCACATTATTTACTTCTTTTTGAATCTCCATTTGATGGTATCCTGCCTCTGTCCGTTCCCTTGTCTCATCAAATTCTGGAAACTCCAGGATAACTTTTACACCATCCTGTTTTGTTTCTATGCAGGAATACTTTGGAGCTTCTAAAGAAATACCTGTAACAGACTTTCCTGTTGCATTTCTGCCTACATGGACTTCTTTTAATTCTTTACTTCGCTTTGTTGTCTGATTCATACAAAAACCTCCTATACATCGTATTGAAATCATAAGTTGTCTTATGACTGCATCGTTTTAAGCTATACAGACATTTGATTTCGATAAATGATAGATTCATAGGTAACCATATATCAGAAAGTACATAGTCTCCTATGAATCTTTCAGAAGGATAATATATAATTACCGCTCCTTATTTTACCTACAATGGTCTTATTCCCCTGTACCTCTTAATTCCTCATACCGTTCTTTCAACTCATGATATAAAATGCAATATGCCCGCACATTTTGTATTTTTGTAGTATGTGTTCCTCCCCGATCTTCATCTAAAAGCTCCATCCGCGATAATGCTAAAATAATCCTATTTACACTAATACCTGTACAATTATGCTTTTTAAGTCCATAAACCAATGCTTTTCTACTAAGAAATACCCCTCTATTACCAATCAGCATCTCCTCGGCATCTCCTCGATATAATGCTTTATCTTTATAAGAGCATCTACTACAATATAGATCCTCATCATCTATTAATTCGCAAACAACTTTGATGACCCAATCTTCCTCTGACATACTGAGCTGCTCTAAATGTAACTTCTGCTTCTCCTTTTGAAGTGTAAGTGCTTTATCCAACTTAGATTTAAGCTTCAATTTATCACTGTTATCCACATATTTTCCATATAAAATAGCTGTTATTTTAAGAAAGACTATGCTTTCCTCAATTCGCATAGACTGCTCTCCATGCCTGCTTAACGCCTCATACTGAGTCTGAATGGTTTCTATTACATCTTTCATATTCCCTAATAATTTATCCAAAAAATTCATTACAATAGTTGCCATCGTCTGCTCCTGCTGAATTTTAGTAAGAGTTTTCAAATCCACATTTTGAGCCTCTATCTGAAGGGTTCTTGACTGTAAACTTTCTACCCCATCGAGAAATTCTGATGTAATAAACACAACTGCACTTTGAGGATTACTTTCTATGTGACGTACCACTGCATCCATCATAGAGATCTGCCGCTTATAATCGTAACCGGTCGCCGCAGGGTGATAATCTTCCAATATCATAGGAAATCCATAACACTGTTGCACTTTCTTCACTGCCATCTTCTTTTGGTCATTTACCAAACTGCACATAAACTGCGAAGGATTTTCCATGTACATCATCGCCTGCGTTAAAGCAGTCTTATAACTTCCTGTTTTTCCATAAAGATTGATACATACTGCCGGATTAAAACCAGCTTTTATAAACACGAATTTTATAGCTGATAACAAAACTGCTGTAAATAAGATTTCACTGGCTCCTGGTGATGCCATCAGGTAATCTTCTTCTTTTCTATCAGCATTTTTCTTATCTGCTAATCGTACCTTATTTTTCCATTTCATTTGTTTAACATTTTCGTCAACTTCAAGCTGTATCCCATCCTGGTTTGACATATATGTATAATCACCGGCAACAAATATATCTTTACCAACTTCTAATGTCTGATACCCATTGGAAGTTATGTGATACATCTTAACCTGCTTTGCGTCCTCACAAGATGTCTGTAAACGTAATAAAAGCATCTGCCTTTCCCATCTATCTAATCCGGCATCCATAATCTCCGTCCACAAAGTAAAATATGATAGGTTATTAAGCTTTTTTACTCTACGAGGAGGTAATTCTGTCCCATCAAACATTTTTGCCACTAACTCATACTCCATACGGTTCTTTTTACTCTCATCCTCCTCTATATAATAGAAGATTCGATTCACCTTTACATCAAACTCTGTTATATGTCTTTCATCCACCATTAAACCTTGGTTCGGTACAAAACTAAAATTCATTATGATTACTCTCCTTTTATATTTTTCTTTCACGCGACTCTCAATGCTGCGGACTAATAGCCCGCAGCCTCTTTTATGTAACAATAAAAATCACAATAACAGTAACAAATCATCCACATCCTGCTTACTTATCAGTCTACGGCTTCTTTTGTTATCCCACTTGCCGTTCTTGATATTCTTGAAGACTGTCTTCCTGTATTTTTTTAAGACCTGCTTTTGTCTTTTCAATTTTTCTTTCTTAGATTTATTCTCTTTCCTTAAATCTTTGCACTCGCTTAACAAATTTTGGTTCTTTTCTTCCAACCGTTCGTTTCTTTTAGCCAAGCGACAATTATTTTGTCTTATTCTGTGATTCTCCTCCTCTAGCTTTCTGATATACTGTGTACTCCATTTATAATGGTATTTAATTCTTGCCTCCTCCAGCTTTTTCTTATTAATCTCCTCCTGACTTTCTGCCATAAATGTTTCTAAACTCTTTTCCTTACAATTTGGCACGCCCACATTTTCCTCTGACTCGCCATACGATGCTACATCTGCATCTACTAGCAACGGAGTTTTGTTGCAATAAGTGAAGAAATCTTTATCGAAGTTCTCTTGCCGTGAAGCATATTCTTCGTAAACCTCATACTCCGCTGGAACAACACTAAGTTTCTCCATCATTTCATCTTCGAATACTTTTTTCTCCAGCTCTGTATTTAATACTCTCTTTAACATTTTAAAATCCTCCTAAAACTAAACTCTTTTGAACTCGTCAGTCCAAGGTATCTGATACCGCTCCTCTGTATTTTGAAGCTGTCTCTATATTATCGGTTCTTTAATCACAAAAAAATTCTTAAAAAGTTAATTTCTGCATTATCGAATTTACCTATTTTTATTTTTTTATTTTTATGATATAATAAATAATTTTACACAAAAAAAGAAATCATATCTCAGTTTCAACTCTAAGATATGATTTCCATGTACTGTTTTTTACTAACTAATTTTTTATATTAACATTTTTATTAAATTTCTTTGCATATTTTTTTGCCGTCTCTTCTATATACTCTTTTCCAAACCTCTGCCTTTCACCTGCTTTACGAAGAAGTTCTATATACTCTTTTAATTTTTCTTCAAAAACATCATCTTCCTTGCTATCTTGCTCCATCTTTTCACCTAGTTTACAGTATCTATTATATATATCTTCATTTGCTTCGAGTATAACCTCTGGTATTGTTATTTTTAGTTCTGAAATATCTAAATTTTTATTTATTTGCGCACTGCTATACCTCACATCATATATACTCCACATTTTTTCAATATATTCTATTTTATTTATAATTCTTCGAGCATAATCAATCCCATTTTTATCTTCATCTAGCCAATTTAAATATCTATCCAAGCCAGCTTCGAAGTATCTATCTTCCTCTGTAATTATTTCTCTCTCATCTGTTTCTTCTCTAAGTCTTTCTTCTCTAAATAAACCACACCGTAACTGTTGTATTTTCGCTATTTTTTTATTTACTCTCTGAATAAAGCTCATCTCTGTTGCTCTGCTATCTAATATAGATAAATACCTATCTAAATCTTGTTCAAATTTTTTTTCTTCATCTATCAATTTATCTTTATTTAATTCTGAATATTGAAGCATTTCTCCTTTTAATTCTATTAATTTACTTTTAATTCTATACATATGTGGAAAAAATAACTTTGCTTCTAACTCATCTTCTTTGCATTGATATTTACCACCAGCCCATTGATTACATAAATCCCAGTTACCAAAACTAAGCGGAAACCAATATCCATTATTTTCCAACATATCTACTGCAATATTAAATAATTCTAATCTATCCTCTATGTTAAATTCCTCCCATTTATCCTCTTCTATTAACGTCAATTTTTCACTGGTAGGAAACATTTCAAATATCTTTCTAAAAAATTTCTGTTCTTCCTCTCCAAATTCTATATCTTCATCTAAATGTTTGCGTCCCCTTTTTGCCTCTTCTTCCTTCTTGCTATTATTCCTGCTATCCTTATTTTCTTGAAACATACCTTCATACGATTGTTCAGAGTGCCTAGCTGTTCCAAGTACACAATTTATTCTATTATCAAAAAACTCCCATTGCTTTTTGGGTGAATCATATTGTTGATTTTGTAACTCTCCGTATATATCCTTTTGTTTTTTTATCCACATATTAAATGTCATTCTCATGTACCCCCATTACTTTTCTTTATTAAATCACATAATCCTATATAGTGGCTCAGTTGTCAAGACAAAAATCTAAGATTTTTATAATGAACTGATATGGTGGACAAGTTACAAGGAACATGGAGAGAACAGTGGAGCACTCCCCAGATCCAATATATGCTAAGCTACAT
>NZ_VULP01000049.1:0-7523 GCF_009697165.1 Anaerobutyricum soehngenii
TATTAAAGTGCGCCTAAAATGTCCGGTTATCCACTTTTTATTCCAGGATTCGTGCTAAGCACGAATCCTTCCCTGTTTAAGTTCAAGATTGCGAACGAGCATCGCGAGTTTCGCAATTACCTATTGATACTTTTAGTCCCATTTTTAATTTTACAAAAAAACGCAAAAAATGTCAATATATTTGTGCAGAATGCCAGTTTTTTGAAAAAAATTTACTTGTGTGGCGAAAGAAAGGCCAAAGTCAGCTCCCTGTCAATCAGAAAAGCATTGTTAACTTATTTTTTTATTTCTGGTTGACAATTTGTTCTACTTCTTTTATAATGGAGCCAGTTTTATTTTTAACAATACATTTTAGAGAGGAAATTATCATGTCTGCTGTTACTACTACAAAGAAAAAATCTTTTACAACATTCCAGATGGCACTCATCGCTGTTATGGCTGCCATCACCTGTATTTTAGGACCACTCTCCATCCCGATTCCAATCAGCCCCGTTCCGATTTCTTTAACAAATCTGGCAATTTACCTGACTGTATGTCTGCTTGGCTGGAAGTTTGGAACAATAAGTTATCTAATCTATCTTCTTATTGGTATTGCAGGACTCCCTGTTTTCTCCGGTTTTAGTTCTGGTTTTGCAAAGCTTTTAGGACCTACTGGTGGATACCTGATCGGATTTATTCCAATGGCAATCATCTGTGGATTTGCTTTTGAAAAGTTTTCTAACCGCGGTATGCAGATTGTCGGTCTTGCCATCGGTACTATTGTTGCTTACATTTTTGGTACGGCATGGCTTGCCATCGAGGCACACCTTACCTTTTACCAGGCATTGCTTGCCGGAGTAATTCCATATATCCCTGGTGACCTTGTGAAAATCATTCTCGTTGTCCTTGCTGGACCGATTGTTAAAAAAAGATTACAATCTGGCGGCTTTCTTTTGTAAGCACTATTTTTTCTAATACTTTTTCAAAATATTTTGCTATACATTTTTGAAGAAAATGCAAAGAAAAACCACATTTATCGATGATATTTTATCATTTGATGTGGTTTTTTCTGTCTTTTTTATAAATTAATGCTCTCTTCCTGCTTTCTTTTGCAAATTGTTATTATTATAACATTTTTATTGTAATGATAATAAATTATCATTTCTTTTCAAATTTTTTCTCATATGATATAATCGCGTCATTGAGACTATTTTTTGCTATCGGGGCAATATCCCTGTGAATGGAGGAGATTATGAGTAGACTTGAGGTCAGAAAAAAAAGCAAGGCCCAGTTAGTCGTTGACAATCTGTACGAAGATCTGGAACGCCGAATTATTGCCAGTCCTCCCGGACTGTGTCCTGTTGATATGACTGCTTCTTTCCTGAAGCTGTTTCATGCACAGACTTGTGGAAAATGCGTTCCATGCCGTATCGGCCTGGGCGTTCTTGAAGATATGTTAGAAGATGTACTGGATGGAAAAGCCACTTTAGAAACACTTAGTTTAATTGAACGTACTGCAAAAGCCATTTATGACAGTGCCGACTGTGCCATTGGTTACGAGGCTGGAAGAATGGTTCTTAAAGGATTAGAAGGTTTTCGTGAAGATTTCATTGAACACATCACGAACGGACATTGTTCCTGTCATCTGGAACAGCCGGTTCCTTGTGTTGCTCTTTGTCCTGCCGGTGTTGACGTTCCTGGTTACATTTCTCTTATCGCAGATGAACGTTATGCAGATGCTGTTAAGTTAATCCGTAAAGATAACCCATTTGTTACTTCCTGTGCACTCGTATGTGAACATCCTTGTGAGACAAAGTGCCGTCGTAACTTCGTGGATGATGCAGTAAATATCCGCGGGCTCAAGCGTTACGCCGCTGACCACTGTGGTCTTGTGCCACCTCCAGAATGCTGCGAACCTACTGGTAAAACAGTTGCTATCATCGGTGGCGGTCCTTCTGGTTTAAGTGCTGCTTACTATTTACAGCAGATGGGACATCAGTGTACTATTTTCGAACAGAGAAAAGAACTCGGCGGAATGCTTTACTATGGTATTCCTAACTACCGTCTCCCAAAAGAGCGTCTTGCTGAAGATGTTCAGAACATTCTTGCTACAGGTGTTGAGACAAAGATGAATACCTGCATCGGTGATGGAGATGGAGAGATTTCCTTTAAGATGTTAAAAGAAAACTACGATGCAGTTTATATTTCTATCGGTGCACATACAGATAAGAAGCTTGGTATTCCTGGCGAAGATGCTAAGGGTGTTATTTCCGCTATTCAGATGTTGCGTGATATCGGAGATGGAAATCCACCTGATTTTACAGGCAAAAATGTTATCGTTGTCGGCGGTGGTAACGTGGCTATGGACGCTACCCGTTCTGCTATCCGTCTTGGTGCTAAAAACGTTAGTGTTATGTACCGACGCAGAAAGGCTGATATGACTGCCCTCATGGACGAAATCGAGGCTGCTATCGCAGAGGGTGCAGAGATTCTTGAACTCCATGCCCCTCAGGCAATCGAAACAAATAAAAAAGGGTATGTAACTGCTATGGTTGCTGACCCTAAGATTATCGGCCTGATTACTGGCGGTCGTCCTTCTCCTGCAAATTCCGGAAGAGAACCTATACATATCCCTTGTGATATTGTTATCGTTGCAATCGGACAGGATATCGTTTCTGAACCATTTGAACGTGCAGGCATCCCTGCAAAGCGTGGACGCTTCTTAGCACAGAAGGATAGCTCTATTGCGGAAAAAGATGGTGTATTTGCCGGCGGAGACTGTGTAACCGGACCTGCTACCGTTATCCGTGCTATCGCAGCCGGAAAAGTAGCGGCTGCCAACATCGACAACTACCTCGGATTCAATCATAAGATTGAAAGCGGCGTTGTTGTTCCAGAACCTCGTATTGAGAACAAGACACCTTGCGGACGTGTTACTATGATGGAAAGAAATACTACAGAGCGTAAAAAGGATTTCAATATCGTGGAGAACGGCATGACCTGCAAAGAAGCCAATCAGGAAGCACACCGCTGCCTGCGCTGTGACCGTTTTGGTTATGGAGTATTTAAAGGAGGACGAGTTGAAGAATGGTAAATATTAAGATAAATGACGTTCCTATCTCCGTTGAAGAGGGAACTACGATTTTAGAAGCCTGCAGAGAGGCAAAAATGATTGTCCCTACTTTGTGTTATTTAAAAGATATCAACGAAATCGGTGCCTGCCGTGTCTGCGTTGTGGAAATAAAAGGTATCGAAAGGCTCGTCACTTCCTGTAACAATACAGTAAAAGAAGGAATGGAGATTTACACAAACTCCCCAAAAGTACGTGATGCCCGCCGAATCAATATTAAGCTGATTCTCTCACAGCACAACTGCTTCTGCCCTACCTGTGTTCGAAGCGGAAACTGCCAGCTTCAGAAAGTTGCCAACGACCTTGAATTCGGAAGTGGTACTTTCAAACAACACATTACAGAAGAGAAGTGGCCTATGGACTTCCCTCTTATCCGTGACGAGAGCAAATGTATCAAATGTATGCGCTGTATCCAGATTTGTGATAAAGTACAGTCTTTAAAAGTATGGGATATCGCCAAAACTGGTTCCCGTACCACCGTTAATGTATCTCTTGGAAGAAATATTAAAGAAGCCGACTGTGCTCTTTGCGGACAGTGTATCACTCATTGTCCAGTTGCTGCTCTGTCAGGCCGTGACGATAAACGTCCGGTATTCTCTCAGAACGGTATGTTAAATACAAGAAGAAAAACTACAGTTGTTCAGGTTGCTCCTGCCGTTCGTACCGCATGGGCTGAAGCCTTCAAGCTTTCCCGTAAGTTTGCTTCCCCAGAACGACTTGCCGGTGCACTTCGTCTGATGGGATTTGATTATGTATTTGATACAACTTACGCTGCCGATCTTACTATTATGGAAGAAGGAAGCGAGTTCTTAGAACGACTGAAACATAAAGAAGACTACCAGTGGCCAATGTTTACCTCCTGCTGTCCTGGCTGGGTTCGTTTCTTAAAATCCCAGTATCCTGACATGGTAGACTGCCTTTCCACAGCAAAGTCTCCTCAACAGATGCAGGGAGCCATCATCAAGAACTACTTTGCTGATAAGATTCATGAAGATCCTGAAAACATTTTCAGCGTTTCCATCATGCCATGTATCGCAAAGAAGGCCGAATGTGCACTTCCTACTATGGACAGTACAGGAACTGGTCCTGACGTTGATGTTGTATTAAATACACGCGAATTCGTTGACTACATGAAGTCCCTCAACATTGATGTTTACGGACTTCCAGAAGACCACTTTGACTCTCCTTGCGGAGAAGGAACTGGTGCTGCCGTAATCTTTGGAACAACCGGTGGTGTTATGGAAGCCGCTTTAAGAAGCTGCTACTACCTTGCGACCGGAGAAAACCCAGATCCTGATGCATTCCACAGTGTCCGCGGCATGGACGGCTGGAAGGAAGCTTCCATCGATATCGCCGGAACAGAAGTTAAAGTCGCTGTAGTAAGCGGTCTTGGTAACGCAAGAAAGTTAATCGAAGCCATCCGCAGAGGTGAAGTATTCTACCACTTCGTAGAAGTTATGGCATGTCCTGGCGGCTGTGTAGGCGGTGGCGGACAGCCGATCCACGAAGGAAAAGAAATGGCTGAGATCCGCTCTAAGAATCTCTACTTCCTCGATTCCCACAACGAGCGCCGTTTCTCCCATGAGAATCCGGAAGTACTAAAAACTTACGAGGAATACCTTGAGAAACCACTCTCACGTATGTCTCATAAGCTGCTGCATACAGACCATCACGCATGGGATATGCCACTGGCTCCAAAATTAAAGAAAAGATAATCTACTAATTTGCTGGGGACACAGACGCCGCTTTAGTAGAAGATATTGAGCTGAATTATATGGAGTCTTCTAAAGAAAAAAGAATGGTTATAAGTTTGATTTTGTTCCGTTGCGCTAAGCATTCCATTCTGCCCAGAAAAACAGGAACTTGGGAAAAACGAATCCCAAGTTCCTATGGTCAGAATTCCATAGCGCAAAGTCACAAAATGCAATACTTATAACAATTCTTTTTTCTTTATCATAGTCTTCTTACAATTCAGCATAAAATTTTGTTTCAGCGGCTGTCTGGTTTTGATAACAAATAGAAAATTAGTATTTGGATTTGGTTGATTTATGTATGGATTTGCTGCAAATCAAAATTTGCTTCAGCATTACGTTGAAGTGTTTAACGGGGAAATAATAGCGATGTTACACCCTTATCAATTTGCTATTGATGAGGAGAATGCGAAAAGAATTATGGAGATGTATGATTATGACTGGACAGATGACGAAATATAAAGAATCTTTAAGACATATGCCAGAACCTATTATGTTAAGCCAAATTCAAAAAAAAGTGGACTTAAGAGGATTGATGAACTATGCCAAAGAAAAAGGAATAAAAGTAACACAGTTAACTAATGAAGAAAAGAATAGATTTCTGCTTTGATTTCCTTCTAAATCATCCAATATTAACCAGTAATTTCAGTTTCCGAAACCACCATCTTCATGAACTTCATATGCCCTTTCTTTTTACTACTCGTTAAAGATAGAATATAATCTTCTGATGAGATATCTTTCGAGCAAGCAGTAGACTTCTGACCTATCCCCCTTTATCTCCCCAAAGACTATTGAATTCATTCCTTCTGGAGCCAAAACACAGAAAAAAGAAATAATACCATATCCCAGATGCGGCTTCGGAGCATGTTTAAGATGCGGATGAGCATCTTAAACACAGCGACTACAGAGCAGATGGGATATGACATTGTTTCTTTTTTTCGTCTGTTTTCTCCTAATAAATCTGACGAGATACCTTTCGAGCAAGCAGTAGTCTTCTGATTTCTCCCCCTTCATCTCCCCAAAGACTATTGAATTCATTCCTTCTGGAGCCAAAACACAGAAAAAAGAAATAATACCATATCCCAGATGCGGCTTCGGAGCGTGTTTAAGATGCGCATAAGCATCTTAAACACAGCGACTACAGAGCAGATGGGATATGGTATTATTTCTTTTTTCGTCTGTTTAGCTTAACAAATTAAACCAGAATCCTAAACCTTCCATCTACTGTTTCAGATCTTTCCGGTGGTTCTGGTACACAATATTCTCCAGTAAACCAACCATCTTTTGCATAGTTCCATTCTTTTATTCTTGTATAAGTTGTGTCAATACTGATTACGTCTTCATCATCATTCCAGACGGAGCCGACATATAAGACATACATATTTTGTCCGTCAAAAATATATTTATTCCGTCCGATACCACCATCTTCGTGAACTTCATATACTACAATACTGTCCTTTTCTCCTTTTTGTGCTTTCTTTAAAAATGCATCAAATTTGTCTGCATTACACATATGTTCTTCTCTTCCGCTAAAAAATGCCGGAACAGAACAGCTTTCTATCTTATCCAATATCTTCTTGACAGTCTTATTCGGTAATACTACATTGCTGGTATCACCTTTTTCACTTTTATCATAAATAGGCCAAACAGCCTGCATCATCTCATGTAATTCTTCTTTTGCCGTTTTATTTTCCTGCTCGTCTACTGGAAGATCATAACCTTTTTCATAAACGGTCTTTTTCTCAGTTGAATTGTTCTTATCAGAAAATACATCCATCTCATAACCGTATCCTGTGTTCAATTCACTGTCTGAATCATTCTTGGATTCCCTCTCCCCATCTTCTCCTTCCATGTTGTCTGAATCCAAATCAGAATCCGAATTACTCTCATTATTATCCTTATTCCCATTCTTAATCTTTTCTATCATTCCTAGCGGTCTGCTACCACTTTTCATTCCAAGTTCCGCTGCCACAGCTAAAATTGCTATTAATAAAAGAACTGCTATTATAACTACAACACTTTTCTTTTGTATCCAACTATTCCTTTTCCTCATACAATCTTCTTATCCTTCCTGCGATTTTTTTCATAAGTATAATTTTATCATTTCTATAGGATGAGAAGCAAATTTCTGATTTCAAGAAAATTACCAGGTAGTTACTATTTGATTCATTAGGGGAAACAGACGAAAATAAAAAGAATAGACTATAGCAAATGTAAAGATATCACTGCGTAGAAAATGCCTAATCGGCATTTTTACTTGCTCTCACATTACATTTGCTATAGTCTATTCTTTTTATTTTCTGTTTGTTGGCTCCAGAAGGAATGATATCAATAGTCTTTGGGGAAAGAGATGGGGAAGGGGACAGACGGTCATGGCTTATTCTGATATTGTCTCCACGATGCTGTCAATGCTGATAAGATAATATCGTCAGCTATCATTGTATACGATAAATTCACTACTATATTGTGGCAATATATCATTTTTCTCTTATGGATGGTATACCTTTCGAGCAAGCAGTAGTCTTCTGATTTCTCCCCCCCTCAGCCTGTCCGAAAACCTTATTTTTAGGCATAAATTTAGCCCCTTTCCTTCATCTGTGACATTGAAAACTGAATAAAATACACAGGATGAAGAAAGAGGCTTATGCCTGTTCCATCAATTC